>JAHKLV010000081.1 GCA_020854925.1 Candidatus Methanofastidiosia archaeon
CTCCCATTCTCTTGCGCGGGAGTGCAACGCGCTCTTTCTCTTCTCCGTACAGGAGGAGGTGGGCGTTCGGGGGGCCACCACGGCACTCTTCGGGAGGGAGGATGCACCCGCCCTCTGCATCGATGCGACGCACGCGGGCATGCCGGGCGTTGACGAGCGTCTTACCCGGCCGCTCGGTTCGGGCCCGGTCATAGGCATGGGGCCCGCGGTGGACCCCGGCCTTCACGCACGGCTTGTGCATCTTGCCGGCAGCCTGGGCATCCCGCACACCGTCAAGGCATATCCGGGCCGCATGCCGACGAACCTTCGTGCCCTGCAGGTGACGGGCAAAGGCATGCGGGGCGCGCTCGCCTCCCTTCCCGCCCGCTACCTCCACACGCCGTGTGAGGTGATGGACCTTAGGGACCTGGATGCGTGCACACGGCTTGCGGGCGCATTTGCCGAATCATTGAGCGAATCCACCGGGGGTGCGGCCGTATGAAGCGGCTTTTGGAACGCCTCTCCAACGCCCGCGGCGTCTCGGGACGCGAGGGAGAGGTGCGGGAGATCCTGACAGACGAGATAGCTTCCTCCTGCGACCGCCTGAGTACCGACGCGCTGGGCACGCTCTACGCCACCTGTGACGGTGACGGCCCCCGCATCTGCCTCCTTGCCCACATGGACGAGGTGGGCATGATGGTAACGCACGTGGACAAGGACGGCTACGCGTCGTTTTCGCCGGTGGGCGGCATCCGCCCCGGCCTCTTCCCCGGCGCCCGTGTGCTCGTGGGGGACGATGCCGTTCCCGGCGTCATCGGCCATCAGCCGGTGCACCTGCAGGGAACGGACCAGCGCGAGCGCCCCGTGGATGCGGACGCCCTGCGCATCGACGTGGGCGATGCCGCCGACGCCATCGGCATCGGCGATGTGGCGACCTTCGACACCACCTTCTTCGAGCAGGGGGGCACCTTCTTCGGAAAGGCCTTTGACGACCGTATCGGGTGCGCCTGCCTTGCGTCCCTGCTAACACAGGGGACCGACGCGGCGCTGACCTGTGTCTTTACCGTGCAGGAGGAGGTGGGCCTGCGGGGCGCGTCCGTGGCCCATGCCCACGTCGACGCCGCCTACGCCATCGCGTGCGAGGGAACGTTTGCCCTTGACATGCCCGGCATGAAGGACCACGAGCGGATGCCGCTCATGGGAAAAGGCCCCGCCATCACCCTGGCCGACCGCACGCTCATCGCCGACCAAGGGGTGCTTGCAGCCATCGTCTCTTCCGCCAAGGACGCCGGCATCCCGTACCAGTACAAGCGCCCCTTCCTGGGAGGGACCGACGCCGGGGCCTTCCACACCGGCGGGGCGGGAACGCCAAGCGCCGTCATCGCCGTGCCCTGCCGCTACATCCACAGCCCGTGCGCACTCGCCCATCCCGGCGACGTGTCCGCCATGGCCGCGCTTGTCGCCCGGACGGTGGAGCGCCTGGCGGGGGTGCGGGCATGAGAGACCTGCTCAAGGCGCTGGCAAACGCCCATGGCACGCCTGGTCATGAGGAAGGCATCGCCCAGCGTGTCGTCCAGGAGCTCGAGGCGGCCGCCATGGTTGTGTCGCGAGACCTTATGGGAAATGTCATCGCCACGAGGGAGGGGTCGTCGCCCGGGCCCCGCATCATGCTGTGCGCCCACATGGACGAGGTGGGGGGCCTCGTGCGCCATGTGGACAGGGAGGGTTTCGTGCGATTCGACGCCGCGGGGTCGCACAATCCCCGCGTGCTCGCGGGGTCGCGGGTACTCATCGGCGGAACGGTGCACGGGGTGGTGCAAAGCGCCAAGGGGCTCGACGAGTCGTCGCTTTCCGTTGACGACCTCTACATCGACATCGGCGCCCGGGACGCGGACGAGGCGGAGCGGGCGGGGGTGCGCATCGGCTCGCCCGTGACACGCGTGCCTTCGTTCCAAGGGCTCGTGGGGTCGCGGGTCATGGGCAAGGCGCTTGACAACAGGGCCGGCCTATGCGCGCTCCTCACCGCCATGCGCCGCCTCCGCGACTTCCCCGGGACCGTGGTGGCCGTTGCCTCGTGCCAAGAGGAGGTAGGCACCCGCGGCGCACAGATTGCCGCCTATGCGGTGCGTCCAGACCTTGCCGTTGCCATCGACGTCACCTTCGCACACGACACGCCCCAGCGCAAGAGTGATCGCTTCATCAACACCCGCCTAGGCAAGGGGCCCGCCCTCACGCTCAAGGACGACGGGTGCATCCTCGGGCAGCGGATGCGGGCGCTCGTGGAGGGCGCGGCGCACGATGCAGGCATAGCCCTCCAGTACGACATCTCCCCGGGAAAGACCGATGCGGCGCCCGTGTCGCTGTCGCGCGGCGGTGTGCCCACGGCGGCGCTCCTCGTGCCGCTGCGCTATATGCACGGAGGGTCGGAGATAGTGGACCTCGATGACGTCTCCTCCCTTGCCGACCTCCTGTGCGCCGTGATACGGCGTGCACCGGCCTACGGGGACTGAGAAGGCCCCAGCGGGAAAACTGTTATATGGAGTGCGGCACAATGACACACATGGAAACACGGCCGAAATGCAAGCTGTGGCTCGAGACACGGGACGGGCGATTCGTCCTTGGCGAAGGCACGAGCGCCCTGCTACGGTTCATCCGCGAGACGGGCTCGCTTTCGGATGCCGCCAAGGCATGTGACATCTCCTATGCGCACGCGTGGAAAAAGATTCGGAAAGCGGAAAAGCAGCTCGGCCTCACCCTGGTAGACAGGATACGCGGCGGCACCGGCGGCGGATGCTCGTCCCTCTCCGAGGAGGGTGCGTCGCTCCTTGACCGCTACGACCGCCTGCGCGCCCGCCTCGACGACGTGCTTGCGCGCAGCAGCGAATAAGAGGCGGCTGTGTCCTCACGGAGACACCCCCATGACCCCGCCCTTTGACCCGTCGCTGTACGGCGTCTTTCTCTTTGGGCTTGTGGCAGGCATCTGCCCCTGCAACAGCGTCCTGTGCATAGGGCTTATCGGGTACCTCACGCGTGGGGAGGAGCCGCTCCCCTTCGGCAAAGTGTTCACGCTTGTCGTGGCGTTCTGCCTGGGGACGGTGACAATCCTCATCCCCCTGGGCGCCATCGCCGGATATGTGGGTTCCTACACGCTCCTCTTCAACAGTGCGGTGGCGTGGGGCATCGGCGGCGTGCTCATGATCGTCATGGGGCTGCAGCTCCTTCACGTATACAAGCCTCCCATCCGCTCCATCTACAACGCCTTCAAGCGGCAGCGGTCCACCACGGTGGCGGGCGTGTTTCTCATCGGGCTCTCCTTTGGCGCCATAACGGTGGGGAGGGGGGCGCCCATGCTGCTTGTCGTTCTCACCTACATCGCGCTCTACGAGACGCCTGCCCAGGGGCTTGTGACCATGGGCGTCTACGCCGTAGGGCTCAGCTTGCCCCTCATCGTCATCGGTTCCGTGGGTGGGACACTGGGCAAGCGCATCAAGGATGCTAGCAGGATGACCGGCGACCAGGCAGACCGCCTCATCGGTGCAGCCCTTCTTGCCATCGGCGCATACTTCCTCTATCTTGCCGCCTCGTAGGGGGCTAGAGGCGCTTGGAAACGTAGGGGCCCTTCTTCACATACCCGTGGCGCCGATAGTATTCGCGGACCCCGATGCCCGAGATGACAAGCGAAGTAGAGCAGTCGTAGGTTTCCTTGGCGATGCGCTCGGCCTCTGCCAGGAGCCGCGCGCCGTACCCCTGGTGCTGCCACCATGCAGCGCCCTGGGCGCCGGAGAGCGTGGCCATGGGGCCGTAGACGTGGAGCTCGCGCACGAGTGCCGTCGACGGCGTTATCTCCTTGCGGAAGACGTGATTCCCGGGGATGCGCAGCCGCAAAAACCCGATGAGCAGGTCGTGGCGCGTGTCCTCATAGCTCAAAAAGATCTCCGTGCCCCCCGACGCCTTGTACGTCCGTGAGACGAGACGCACGTCCTCCCTGCTCGGGAGGATGCCGTCCCGGTAGGCTCGAAGTCCTATCTCCCGGCAGCGGATGCACTGGCATGACACATGGCGGCGCTGCAGCTCCCGTTCGACGAGCTGGCCGACGTTGGAGCTCATGACCCCGGCAGCGATGCGCGTGGTAGGGATGTCGCGCTGGATGCGCATGGTCCGCACCCAGGGCGGCATGAGCTCCTTGGCGTCGGCGATAAGGGAGACCGTCTGCTCCGTGGTGTACGGTTCGTACTCCCCCCGAAGGTACGCATCGTGAAGGGGGGTCCCCGCCATGACGAGGCAGGTGTAGAACTTGACCATGTCGGGTGCATAGGCGGGGTCGGTGAAAATACGGCGCACCATCCGCAGGTCGCGCTCGGGGTCTGACCCGGGAAGGCCGGGCATGAGATGATAGTTTACCTTGATCCCCTGGTCCTTGAGAAGCGCCGTCGCCTCCTTCGTGTCGGCGGTGGTGTGGCCGCGGCGCACCCGGGCGTAGATATAGTCGTACACGGTCTGGACGCCGAGCTCCACCCTCGTGCACCCGTAGGAGAGCATCCGGTCGATGTGCTGGCGGCGGGCCCAGTCGGGGCGGGTCTCAAACGTCATGCCCACGCAGCGATTGCGGCAGCGCTCGTTGCGGCGCTGCGCTTCCTCGATGAGCAGCGGCCGGCGGGAAAGCACTGCCGCCGCGCGAGCGGGCATCTCGGCGCCGGGCTCGGGAAAGAGGACGGCCTCAACGTCTGCCGACGGAACCGTGGGGTCGTACAGATTCATGGCCGAGAGGCATTCCCGGGTGAAGTACTCCTGGTAGTCAAGGTCTTGTGAAGGGAACGTCCCCCCCATGACGATGAGCTCCAGCTTGTCGGTGGGATGACCGATGGCCTGAAGCTGCTCGATGCGACGGTAGACCTGGAGGAAGGGGTGGTACCGGTTTTGGATGGCCCGCATGGCGGCGGGTTCGTACCCCGTGTAGGATTGGGGGACCGAGGCCTCGGGGCCTCCGGGACAAAACACGCACCTGCCGTGAGGGCAGGGGGCAGGCCGGGACATCACCGCGACGATGGCGACGCCGGACATGGTCCTCACCGGTTTGCGGAGCAGGATGCCCGGTGTGCGGCCAAGGCGCGCGATGATAAGCGAATTGGGGATAATGCCGCGAAGCCCGTACTTGACGGCCATCTCGCGCTTGAGGCGTGCCAGGTCGTCCCTCGTGGCAACGAGGCCGGCGTCGATGCGCTCACCTATCTCCTCCACGGCGCGATCGAGCCCTTCCATGCCATCACGCCTTGAGCGAGAGATACGCTATGGTGTTGATGAGCGCGGCGTACGGGATGATGAACATGAGGACGACGGCGGCAACGACAAAGAGAAAGGCCGGCAGGTAGGTGATGCCCGCCCAGAGGGCCAGGCCGCCGCCCAAGGTGAGAAGCGCCAGGGGCACGACAAAGACGACGAGCGTGAAGATGGGGTTGCGCAGCGAGGCGATGACGCTGCGCACGACGTTCTTGCCCACAAAGGCGCCGTCGACGACACTCGCGGAGACCAGGTAGGTGCACAGGTAGCCGATGACAAGCGGGACGATGATGGAAAGGCGCCCGTACGACGAAAGGAGCGAGTACGCCGCCGCCAGGATGACAAGCGCGGGGATGAGCGCGTGGAAGAATCCCGCCGTCCCCCTCCGTGCGCCGACGTCTATGGAAAGCGAACCCGCCATGAGCCCGTCGCTAACGATGCCCGAGATGACCGAAAAGGCGTAGAGCATGAGCACGGCGTAGGCCACGAGCGCGGCGATGAAGATATCGTACCAGGTGCCAAGGATATTGTCAAGGGCCTGGTAGGAGGAGAAGGAATAATACTGCGAGATATCCTCTATGACCAGCGTGGGAAGGGTGGTCACGTAAAAAATCACCGACACGCCCACCAGCAGCAGGGTCGGTATGAGCGCAGGCAGGAGGAGCTTTCCAAGGTTCTCCTGGTACACGCTTCCCGAAAGGCCGTATATCTGCGAGATAGAAAGCTTTGACAAGGATATCCCTCTCATAGTACTACCAGCGATGTCTTTAAAAGCCTTTTTGAGTCATGGTGACCGCCCCCGTGACAATTAAGTATATAAACAAGGCAGATGAAGCGTACGTTGTTCACATGATGCTTCTTACCACCCTCTCCGGATGCGTCCTGCTCTCCCCAGAAGGGAGCCTGGTGCGCTACATACCCTATGGCAGCGGCGACCCCGCGGCGCTGGCGGCGCTTCGCGACGGCATGGACCACGGGGACGTGCCGGACGAGATAGCGGGGATTTCGGATATCACCCACACCGACCACGAGGGGCTCGCGACCTCGCTCGGGTGCAAGGTCGTGAGCCTTGCTGCGCGCCAGGAGCGCCTTGCAGCCATCGCAGGCGACATCCCGCAGGAGGCCTCCGGCACCATCCGCGAGGTGGCCCACCTTCTCGTGGAGCGGCGTCTGCGGACCGCCGCCTCATCCAAGGACCTCTCCATCTCGCAGGCCACCGCGGCCATCGACGAGCTGGACCAGACCATCAATCTCTTCACCGAGCGCCTCGTGGAATGGTACGGCATCCACTTCCCCGAGCTTGAGCGACTCGTTCCCGACAATGCCGCCTACTGCGCCCACATCGCCGAGACGGGATGGCGCGACGACTTTGCCGACGAGCGCCTCTCCCGCGCCGCGGCCGACAGCGTGGGCGTGGACGTCTCAGCCCGGGACATGGAGGCCATGCAGAGCCTGGCACGGGTGGCGGTGGAGCTCACGCATATGCGCCAGTCGCTCCTCGCCTACGTCGAGGAAGGCGCGTACGCCGTGGCCCCGAACATGAGCGCCATCGTCGGGCCGCTCATCGCCTCGCGGCTCATCGCCCTGGCGGGAGGGCTGGGCACGCTTGCGCAGAAACCCGCCTCCACCATCCAGGTCCTCGGTGCCGAAAAGGCGCTCTTCCGCCACCTCAAGACAGGGGCAAAACCGCCCAAGCACGGCATCATCTTCCAGCACCCGGCGGTGCACAACGCCAAGCAGTGGCAGCGGGGGAAGGTTGCCCGGACACTTGCCGCGGAGCTGGCCATTGCGGCGCGCGTGGACTACCGCTCGGGCGGCATGTACGCCGACGAGCTCAACAAGAAGATCGAGGAGCGCATTGCCGCCATCAAGAAAACGTATCCCTACCCGCCCCGCGGGAAGAACAAACCCAAGGGGAAGTCGTTCCCCCCGAGGAGGAAGTCACGATGAACGAAGTCTTCCCCGGCGTGCTTCGCGACGAGGCGGGCCTTCTCACGAAAAATCTCGTCCCCGGCACCCGTGTCTACGGCGAGAAGCTGCTGGACATCGACGGGTCCGAGTACCGGACGTGGAATCCCTACCGCTCAAAGCTCGCCTCCGCCGTCATGTCGGGCCTTGCCTCCTTCCCCTTCGGCAGAGACACGAGGGTGCTCTACCTCGGCTCGGCCACAGGGACCACAGTCTCGCACATATCGGACCTCGCCGTGGACGGGGTGGTGGCCTGCGTCGAGTTCGCGCCACGGTCCATGCGCGACTTCCTAGCGGTGTCGCGTGCACGCCGAAACGTCGTGCCCATCCTCGGGGACGCCAAGGCGCCGCTCGACTACGCACCGTTCGTCGGGACGGTGGACGTGGTCTACCAGGATGTGGCGCAGTCCGAGCAGGCCGACATCCTCGTGCGCAACCTTCCCTTCCTCAGGAAGGGGGGGCATGTCATGCTCTGCATCAAGGCACGCAGCATCGATGTCACGAAGGACCCTGAAGAGGTCTTCCGGCGGGAACGCGCGGTGCTTGCGCCCTTCATAGACATCACTGAGGTCATCGACATCGGCGCGTATGAAAAGGACCATTCATTCGTCGTAGGCGTCAAGCGTTAGCTGGCCGCGGCGCGTGACGGTCTTCCAGCTTTTCCTGACAAAGGGGGGGAGGTCGTCTTGCGGCCCGAAGGCCTCCAGAAAGCGCACGGTGGCGGGATCGCTGGGATATCCCGAGCCTGTGGGGATGCCCCAGCGGGCGACGGCCCCCTCGCTCAGACACGCCATTTCGTGGTCGCGCACGGTCTTGGCAATGATTGAAGCCGCTGCCACCACGGGGAATGCCCGATCGGCACCGTGACGCGACACAATCTCTTTTCCAACTTCTTTTGCCAAAAGGGAGCCGAATCGTTCTTCCATGGTATCGCAGCAATCCACTACGATGACATCAGTGACGTCATCGAACATCAGGATAACGTCACCAAAGAGCCGTCGCTCGATGGCGTTTAAGGAATGATGGCAACGCTCCGCGTCGATGTCGGGCGCGGGGAATACGACCGTATGGACCTCGCATGCATCACGAATTTTTTCGGCAAGCTCCGCCCGCCGCTTCGGGCTGAGGAGCTTGGAGTCCTTGACGCCCCATGAGGTCAGTGACGCCATCGTGTCATCGTCGGCGCGCACGCCGGCGACGACGAGCGGCCCGAGGACGGGGCCTCTCCCCGCCTCGTCAACGCCTATCATGGGGATTGCTCCATGACAGCTCGTCGAGGGAGGACACGATGATGTCCAGGGGGCCTTCGTATGCGGCGGCGTCCTTGCGGGAGGCGATGCCGGTGGTGACAAGAATGCTGTGCAGGCCCGCGGCGGCGGCTCCGGCGATGTCGGTGTCAAGGCGGTCGCCTATCACGAAGACGTCCCGCTTCGGGATGCCGAGCAGCTTCACGGCATGGGAAAAGATCTCCGCGTGCGGCTTTCCGATGACCCGCGGTGCCACGCCGGTGCAGGCCTCAAGGGCGGCAGTGATGGCTCCGGCACCGGGTATGATGCCGTCCACCGAGGGAAACGTCTTGTCCGGATTCGTGGCGACAAAGGACGCCCCCGCCCGTATGGCAAGGCAGGCCCGGCGGAGCTTGTCGTACGTAAGGTGGTAGTCGAGGCCGACGACGACATAGTCCGGCTCTGCGTCCGACACCACAAGCCCGTGCGCCTCGCAGGTATCTGAAAGGCCGCGCTCTCCGATGACCATGACACGGGCGTCGGGGTTGCGGGAGGCCAGAAGGGATGCCGTCACCTCGCCGGAGGTGACCACCTGCCGGGGCTCAACGGGCATGCCCAGGCTCCGGAGCATGCGGGCGGTGTCCCCGACGGTCTTCGTGGCGTTGTTCGTGAGAAAGAGAAAGGGCACGCCGTCGCCAAGGAGGTTGGTGACAAAGCGCACGCCGGAGGGTATGGGCCGGTCGTCGACGCGCACGACGCCATCGATGTCGATGAGGTAGCCGACCGGCATGGGGGCACCTACTTGTCCTCGACCCCGTGCTCGGTCACCATGAAGAGCGCCTCGCCCTCGGGAAGGGACGGCGAGTCCACGAGCCGCGCGATGCGCTGGCCCTGCTTGCTCTTGCGCAGGTAGAGCCGGAGCGTGGCCGAGTGGCCGAGGATGTGGCCGCCGATGGGGCGGGTGGGATCGCCAAAGAAGGCGTCTGGCTTTGCCGACACCTGGTTGGTGACATAGATGCAGGAATCGTACTCGTTGGCTATCTTGTGCAGCTGGCGCAGGTGCATGCCAAGCTTCTGCTGGCGCTCGGCAAGGGTGCCGCGCCCCACGTACTCGGCACGGAACATGGCGGTAAGCGAATCCACCACGAGCAGGCGCGCCTCGCCCTTCTCAAAAAGCTCCTCCGCCCGCTCGGCGAGAAGGATCTGGTGGCTCGAGTTGAACGCCCGGGCGACCTTTATCTTGCGCAGCGCTTCGTGGGGGTCGAGGCCGTGGTGCGCCGCAATCTGCATGACGCGCTCGGGGCGGAAGGTGTTTTCGGTGTCGATGAAGACGGCACCCGAGTCAAGCCCCCCCTTCTCCCGTTCCAGCTGCACCATGACGATGAGCTGGTGGGCAATCTGGGACTTGCCGCTGCCAAACTCCCCAAAGGCCTCGATGATGGCCTGCGTCTCGAATCCGCCGCCGATGAGCTCGTCGAGGCGCTTGCTTCCCGACGTGATGCGGCCGATGGACTGGCGGCGCTCGTAGAGCTCCTCACCGGAGAGGAATCCGCCCACGTCGGCCGCCTTTCGCGCAGCAGCGATAACCTTCGCTGCCGTGGCCTCGGTCAGCTCCGCCACCTCGTGCAGCTCGCCTGGCGACGAGACGGCGATAGACTCGATGGTAGCGAACCCTCCGGCTCGCAGCTTTTCGGCCGTAACCGGGCCGACCCCGGGAAGGTCCTCGATGTCCTTAATTGCTTCACTCATGTCATTCCTCTCCAATCACTGCCAAGAATCGGTAAGCCTCCCGCTCCATGTCGAGCGGTGCTATGTCGCGTGCCACCACTTCCACCACGCCGCCGTTGTCAAAGGCAGAGGCCTGCGCGGCGCACTGCTGCCCGGGCTGGCACGACCCGGTGGTGTAGCCGGTGACGATGCCGCTGCCGTCGTCGAGGCGTATGAGCGTGCATCCCTTGACGGTGCTGGCGGCGCGGACGATGCCGCGGACACGGGCCACGTCCCCGGCCGACAGGCTGCCAAGCGGACGCTCAGGAGGCTCCAAAAGCTCCTCGAGCGACGGGTACGGGTCCGTGGCGCGCGCCACCGAGACCGCCTTCACCGCGTCGCCTTCCACCGTCCCCGTGTACCGTACAAGGTCTCCGGGGACGTAGTCATCGGCGGGGGTGATGATGACAAAGGAACCGGTGCGCGAGAGCGCCTTGATGGCACCGTCCTTGGCCTCGAGCACGCGGGCCAGGCCGGAGGGCGGGATGGCGCACGACGCCTCATCCGGTATGTGGTACGTGAGGCGGCTCTGCTTGCCGAGCCGCAGCTCGATGCCTTCGAGACCCTCCCGGGCACTGCACCCCTCGAGCACGACGGTCATGCCGGGGGCGAGGGTGGCAAGGGCGTCCGCCTGCTCGTCCCACAGGGAGACGCGGACAGACCCGGACTCGTCCTGCAGCTCCATCGACCCCACGGTGCCCGTCGAACCGTCGTCCCGTGAAAAGGTCCGCGGCTCGAAGAGGGCGGCCACCGTCCCGCGGACGGAACAGAACTGGTGGTCGGCGCTAAGCTCTCCCAGGGGCACGAACGCGCCGACGTCGGGAAGGTCGAG
>JAHKLV010000177.1 GCA_020854925.1 Candidatus Methanofastidiosia archaeon
CTATTTTCCCCTTCTGGAGGCGATCATGAAGCGAACCGGCCACATAGTGGCGTGCGATGAATTCGAGTGGAATGAGGTACGACGTTGTCTCCGGGGTGATGGCGTCGTAGTCACGGATGATATCGACCTTTTTGACCCTCATCCTGTTTGGGGCGGTCTGCTCGATAAAATGGGTGTGAATGCCCATCTTCTCGGCGCGCCTGAACCAGAATACGCCCTCCGCACACAGCGTAGCCCCTTTTCCAGGGATGATAGACGGTATGGGCATATCAAATACCGATATTCTGTCGGAAAAAGCAAACTCAAGCGTCTCATCGTCGATGGAGACGATTTCTTTGACGGAACCGGAACGTTGTGAAGCCATATCACCACCGTATATACTCATGTATTTGAGGAAAAAGATTGATATTTAAATCTATTTTAACATTATTTTGTACATTTTGTGCAAAGATTTATAAATCGACATCTGCTCGATGCTATGGTGATATCATAGGTACCATTGCAACGCTCGGCTCGCACTCTGCCCTGAATATCCTGCGTGGTGCAAAGGATGAGGGATTTAGCACCGTTCTCGTGGCTCCGCGGGGTCGGACCTTTTACGAGCGATTCGGTGTGGCCGACACCATACGGTATGTTGACGACATGCCGTCCTTTTTACAGGCCGCATCCGCGCACCTTCCGGGGGACTCGGTCGTCATCCCCCACGGGAGCTTTATCTCCTATTTATCGTTATCGTATATTGAGGAATCCTTCTCGGTGCCGGTCTTCGGGAACAAGTACCTCTTCAAGTGGGAGTCCGACCGGGAAATGGAGCACCGTTGGCTTTCGGGCGCAGGCATACCCGTCCCCCGCTCCTTTGAAGGTCCGTCCGATATAGACCGTCCGGTCATCATAAAGCTCTTTGGCGCGAAGGGTGGCATGGGATATTTCCTTGCCACCGATGAGGCGGATTTCCGGAAAAAGAGTGCTGGGGTAACCGGTTCGTACCAGATACAGGAGTACGTCATCGGCGTGCCCATGTACTTCCATTTTTTTCAGTCGCCCCTTTCAGGCGAGCTTGAGCTTCTTTCCATCGACCGGCGCTACGAGTCCAATGTCGACGCCCTCGGGCGCATCACCGGGGCTGACCAGTCCCAGCTTTCCATAACGCCGTCCTACACGGTGGTGGGAAACTTCCCTGTTGTTATCAGGGAGTCCATGCTTGAGACTGTTTTTGACATCGGCGAGCGGGTGGTGAGGGAGTCCAAGGCACTTGAGCGGGGCGGCCTCATGGGGCCCTTCTGCCTCGAGACCATCTGCACGCCCGACCTTGAGATTGTCACCTTTGAGATTTCAGCCCGCATCGTGGCTGGCACGAATCCCTTCATGCCCTCGTCTCCGTACACGTACGCGAAACATGGGAAAGATATAAGTTGCGGGCGCCGGATAGCTATGGAAATAAAAGAGGCCCTTGCAACGGACCGGTTAGCGGAGGTAACCACATGATTGACAGACAGGAAATATTCGATATTGCTCACGGCTATGATACCAAAGCCATCAAGGTGGGGGCGCTTGCTTCCCATTCTGCGCTTGACATCGCCGACGGCGCCGCGGAAGAGGGATTCCGTACGGTGCTCTACTGCCAGAAAGGCAGGGAAGCCACATACGCACGATACTTCAAGGCTCGCCGGAACGCCTCGGGTGCCCTCGAGCGCGGGTTTGTTGACGAGGCGCACGTGTTTGATTCGTTCCGTAAGACTGCCTCGCCGGCGGTACAGGAACAGATGCGCACGGATAACGTCATTTTTGTCCCTAACAGGTCGTTTACCTCGTACGTTGACATGGAGACGGTGGAGGACCGATTTGCCGTTCCCCTGTTTGGCTCCCGCAACATGCTGCGCATGGAGGAGCGAAGCGAGCAGCAGTCGTACTACTGGCTTCTTGAAAAGGGCGGATTGCCCTTCCCGGAAAAGATAGACAAGCCCGAGGACATCGACGCCCTCGTGGTAGTAAAGCTCCACCACGCTAAAAAGAAGCTCGAGCGAGGCTTCTTCACGGCGGCCTCCTATGAGGAGTACGTGGAAAAATCCCATAAGCTTATCGAGCAGGGCGTCATCACGGCCGAGGCGCTTGCCGGCGCCCGCATAGAGCGCTACATCATCGGCCCGGTCTTCAATTTCGACTTCTTCTACTCGCCGCTTGAGGAGGAGCTGGAAAAGGTAGAGCTTCTGGGCGTCGACTGGCGATTCGAAAGCTCGCTTGACGGCCATGTCCGCCTGCCCGCGGGCCAGCAGCTCACACTTAACGATGCACAGGCCCTTCCCGAGTACACCGTATGCGGCCACAACTCGGCAACGGTTCGGGAGTCGCTGCTCGAAAAGGCCTTTGAAATGGCAGAAAAGTTTGTTGCCGTCGCGAAGAAGCATTACGACCCCGGCATCATCGGGCCCTTCTGCTTGCAGACATGCATCGATAAGGACCTCAACTACTACATCTACGATGTTGCCCCTCGTGTAGGCGGGGGGACGAACGTGCACCTTGGCGTCGGGCATCCGTACGGGAACTCACTGTACCGCGCGCCCATGTCGACGGGACGGAGGGTGGCACGGGAAATACGCCGTGGTATTGAGGAAGAGCGCCTCGACGAGATCCTTTCTTAATATAAATTCCTCTTTTTCTTATTTTTGGCGTCATATTGACATCAACAATATGACGTAATATTTTCTATATTATCCATTTTAATGACATATTTCTTATATTCTCAATATTGGAATGATTATTACCTGACTTTAACAGTTAGTGATTAAAAGAAGTGTCCTTGCATTGTTTTTATGACAAGTAAAC
>JAHKLV010000025.1 GCA_020854925.1 Candidatus Methanofastidiosia archaeon
CCCCTGCTCTGCAGAGTTGATGGTCTCTTCCTGTATGATGCAGTCTATAAGGTCGACGATGTTGTAGTCATCCCCCTTGCCGGGTATCTCGACATCGTCGGTGGCGGTGTACCCGTCGCGCACGCACGACACCGCACGGTCAAGCAACAGACCCATGGTATCGAATCGGTCGATGCTGAAGGTAAGGCACCATTCCTCAACGGAAATCTCGGAGGGGCGAAGCGAAAACGTGTGATCGTAGGTGTCCTTAGGGGACCCTTCTATGAATCCTGCGGGAAGAAAGACCTGGACGTTGGAAAATCCCTTTGCTGAAAGGCCCCATCGCCGGAGGAAGCTCTTTTCCTGTGCTATCTTGTTGCCCTTTTTCATGGACCAGAAAATGCCCATAGGGTCGATGATGATGACGCCTGCACCCTTGTTCTTGCTTGCCATCTCCTCTGCTATGACGCCCAGGGTGTACGATTTGCCCGAACCTCGCATCCCACAGATGAAGATGGCATGCGGAGAGATGGAATCGAGAAGGATGGACTTGTCGTAGAGGTCGAGACCAGAGCGCTCGCGTTCGGCCACCTTTCCGATATAAAGGCCCGCCTTGTCTCCGTGCTTGTCAAACACGGACTGCTTCCTGCCTACGTACACATGTGTCCCGTCGGTCAACATACCGAGGGGCTCATCGATGACTGTTCCCTCTATCCGAGCCATGAGACCGCCTGTGGGGGGTGGACAGGCCTCGGGGGAGGCCTACACCCGCTGTGAAGCCGCGATGTTGCGGGCAAAGTAGAAACTGAAGGTGTTGATGAACATGTGCGCGACAAGGCCGGGAAGAATGCTCCCTGTGACAACAAAGGCGTAGCTGTACAACCCTGCAAGGACGAGGTTGATGTTGCCGAAAATCGGACGGTCCATGTAGGCTACAAAGTACAGGAGCGAGGCGATGAGGACGCCGGCGGCATCATCGAAGGTCTCGGCGATGCGTGAGACAAGATACCCCCTGAAAAAGATCTCAAGAGGGAGTGCCACCCACATGACCTGCATAAGAAAAACCTGCACAAATCCGGGAAGGGAGACCATTCGCAGGTCCACGCCCTCGTTTCCGATGACAAGCATACCTTTGCTTATACGCAGGTTACCCTTTTTCTTCTCGCGCTGTGCGGAGAGAATGAAGAGGAAGAGGGCCACAAGCAGGCAGATGACGGCATACTGGGCCGTCTTTACCACACTCTCCCCCAGGACAAGGCCAAGGGACGAGACGGTACGCTGCTCGTAAAGATAAACGGCAAAGAAGGGGGCGACCCAGAACATGTCCAGGTAGAAGAACTGGGCGATGCGCCTGTCCTGCTGGTAAAGCCCCGGAATGATGAATCGCAACAGGACCACGGCAAGGAATCCAAGTACAATAGCGACCACTGTTGTCTGCAATATTTCAACAGCCATGACGTACCACATGAAAGACAATAAAAGGAAGAATATAAGGTTTTCCTTACTTTTTGCCGATGAGCGCCTTGAGGCGATCCAGCGATTCCTCAGGTTTTTCTATGGTATTGAGCATGTAGATGTCCGTTCTTTCAAAGTATTCCTTGAAAAACTTCGTGCGGAGCCGTGTTTTGCGCTCGTCGCATATAAGCATGTGGGGGTTGCAGAAGTTGTGGTCGAGAAGATAGGAGAGCGCCTCCTTCACGTCCATGCCATAAAAGACGTCGTCGCCCGGGTCCCGCTCGAGGAAAATGGTGTTCATCATGACGGTGGAGTCCGCCTTTTTCGTCCCGCCGAGGATGGAAGCGATATCTATGATACCACGTCCGCCCTCGTCGAGCTTCGTGGCACTGAGCACGGAGGCAAACTCGGGATACGTCTTTTGGATGGTGGCACGAATATAGACGTTCTTCTCC
Organism: Candidatus Methanofastidiosia archaeon; assembly: GCA_020854925.1. GTDB lineage: Archaea > Methanobacteriota_B > Thermococci > Methanofastidiosales > NM3 > JAHKLV01. The sequence continues at coordinate 1,890 of JAHKLV010000025.1, forward strand.
GAGGCGCGGCACATGACCACATCGTCGAGGATTCGTGCATAGAACCAGTCATCACTGACAAGACGCGTGCGCGGTTCCATGAGCAACCCGTATGACAAGGTCGTCTTTCCCGTTCCAGAGGGGGCGATGAGCGAAAGGCCCTGCCCGAAGATGTCCAGGGCCGCTCCGTGCACCGAATAGCGGGAATGGATGGAGTGGTACTCCTCGAGAAAATCACCTGCAATGGCGAGAGCGATGCTCTTGACATGGCCATAGTAGGTGCAGTTGTACAAAAAGCACGTCTTTGAAACCGGCTCATAGAAAAGCCGCATGCCGTCCTGCCCGGGATCGCTCAGAGCGAAGATGCGGCCGTGCGGCCTGATGAAGTCGGATATCGACTTGAAGTTGTCCTGCCACATCTCCTTGAAGTCGACATTGTCGGTAAGCAGCTTGATGCAGCATCCCACAATCTCCGCCTTGTTCTCGAAAAGGCCGCTCTGCCTGAGCTCGTCGATACGTTCGTCCTTCCGTTCCGGGGTGATGATTTCCGCTGTCAGACCCATGCCATCACTTTTAGGCCACAGATATAATATGCTATCGCCTATACCTTCCATACAATATAGAGAATTCAGCGCCACGAACGAAACGCTCAAATACTGGTCCCGAACAAGAGGGTCCATGGTACGACTCGGTATCGTGGCCTGCCAGATTTTTGAGGATGAACTTGCCACCATCCTGAATGCCCACCCGGGAATTGGGGGTATCGTCATGCGCAGGACGAA
>JAHKLV010000182.1 GCA_020854925.1 Candidatus Methanofastidiosia archaeon
GGGCTTGCGGCGTTCCTTTCCGCCGCCGAAGCGGCCGACGCCGAAGGGACGCCGCAGGAGCGCCTAGATGCACTTGAGGGGGCGCTCATGAGGGGGGCGCGGACACAACGTGAGGGGAGGGAACTCCTCGCCTTGCTCCAGAACCCCATGGCACGGGGGGACCTTGAACGGCACGTTGCCACGGCTATGGGCATGCTGGCACAGGCGCTCGGCATGCAGAACATGCGGGGAATACCGTGCTCAGGAGAGGAAATCCGTGCAGGCGTGGCACTGGCTGTCGCCGAGGTGCAGTCTAGGTGCGACGCGCTGCTTGACGAGGTGGAAGTGCGGTATGCGCAGGCAGCGTCGCAGGGCGCCGAGGGAGCCGACCCCGATGCGAAGACGTGTGCAACCACCCTGCGAGGCGCCTATCTTCGCATCCGCGGAGAAGGCCCATCGACGGTAACATGGGGATCAATCCCGCTCGCGCTACCCGCATCCGGCATCAAGGCACTGTTTGCCACCCCACCGAGCGGGGGCGTCCCTGACAGCGACGGCGACGGGCTTTCCGACCTTGAAGAGCGGGCGTACGGAACGGATCCGGGGCTGGTGGATACGGACGGCGACGGTATTCCCGACGGCACGGAGGCCGCAGGCGGCACCGACCCGCTGTATGCGGACACGGACGGCGACGGCAGGCATGACGGCATCGACCCAGATCCCAAAACACCCTTTTCGGACAATCCCTTCTACGACCCACGCAACGACTCAGACGGGGACGGGCTTTCCGACGAACAGGAACGGACGCTGGGCACCAATCCCTTCCTCCAAGATTCGGACAAAGACGGGCTCTCGGACTATCATGAGGTGCTTCTCGGTACCAATCCCCTCAACAGGGACACGGACGGCGACGGCGTGCCGGACCTTCCGGACCACGATCCCCTTGATTCCTCGGTGGGGCAAAGCGGTATAGACAAAGATGACGACGAGGAGGTCTACATGGCGATATATGCCATGGTTTTTGTCGGGGCAGCCATCGGGTCGCTTTTCGGGTGCGCTTCGTGCCCCGGTATCGCCGCAAAGGCGGCTTACGACCTGCTCGCCATGTATTACCAGGAACAGGAGGAAATAAGGACAGGGACAGACGAGTAAACTAATAAAGACTAAGAAGCCACGACCGCAACTGGCTTCCCTGCTGCCCGATGCGACCGCAGGCAACGGTGGCAAAGGGCGGTATCGCGCCAAGGACCTCACGATATGCGGCACCCATGGCTACAAAGATGTCGTCATACCCTCGCTCCACAAGCCGCGCCCACTCTTGGGAAAGGCTCTCGTGGTCTACGGTGGAGGGGTCAAGCCGCTTATTGTACAAGGGTATCGGAACGTGGGAAGGTATGAGGCCATATTTTCCCGAAAGGATGAAGATGTCCAAGTCCTGCGGCCACCCGTGTTGTGTGATGCATTTCCGGATTATTCGGTAAGCGGGACCGTCATACCGGTACAGCGCCGGGCACCGGCCTGGTGTATCTGTTTTTTTCTCCGAACATGAAAGGGCAAGAAGCCGCATGTTTTCACGTGCGGTCGTAAGCATTAATACCTTACGGGGTTGCTGTCGCAGCATCGGAAGAAGCGATACCGGTTTAACACATAAAGGTATGGTACTTTACGTGCAAAGCCAGCGATACCGAAAGGTTTAATTAAATAAAGGAGATGTACGGGTAATGCGTATTTTCTCCCGTCTCTCGCATAAAATGATAATAACATTTCTTCTCGTCTCGGTCCTGCCCATCTCCATCGCGGCAGTGTACTCCGTGGACCTAGCAAGCGAGTCGTTTGAACGGGTCATCCTGGAAAATACCGAATACGACCTCTATTCGTCGGCGGAGGAAATATACGATTTTATCAACTACAGCAAAAGCGATGTCATCTACCTGTCAAAGAGTCCCGCAATCAGGGACTACTTTTACGCCAAGGCAACGTACAACGAGACGCAGATAGAGCGGTGGAGGATGCTCCTTGAGGAGCACTTCCTCATTTTCTGCGAGAGCAGGGAGATATATGAGCAGGTCTCCTTCGTGGATGACAAGGGGGACCAGATAATACGTATCGAGGGAGACGGCCTTTCCTATAGCATCGCCTCGCCTTCCGCCCTTGTCAACGTCTCGTCGCAACCGTTCTTTGCAGAGACCATGGCGCTTGCCGAAGATCAGAGCTTTATAACGGCTACATCAACAACGCCCTCGACGAAAACAACACTCGTCACCTACGCAACGCCCGTCTTTGACACACTGGGAAACAAGCGCGGCATCGTCGTTGCCACCATGTCGGCCGAGTACTTCCTCAAACCCATCAAAGAGTCGTTTATCACCGAGGACACACCTAAAAAGCAGTCCGCGATGTTCCTCATATCCAGCACGAACGTCTATCTCACCCACCGGGTGGGAGAAGACATCAACAGCGGGGAAATTGTCGAGATAGCCACCTATGTGCTTTCCGGCAACAGGGCCATCGTCTCGGGCTCATCCGGAACCATCACGGACCAGCGTGAATGGATTGTCACCTACACCCCGCTCTTCCTGAATCCGTCACAGCAAAAGGAGTTCCTCGTCCTCGTGGAGGTCATACCCCGTAACGTCGTGTTCTCGAACATCGGGTCCTTTACCAACGCCTTTCTCCTTTTCACAAGCGTA
>JAHKLV010000015.1 GCA_020854925.1 Candidatus Methanofastidiosia archaeon
ACGAATCAAAGGGGATGGTGACGCTTGTCCCTGTTACGCCCGTTAGTTCGGGATCATCGGGCCTTAAGTCCACTACGCTATAATATATGTCAAACGTGCCCGAGCCTTCAGCCCAGGAAAGTTGAATGGCACCATCGGCTACAGGCGTAGCCGTGACGGTGAGGGATTCTACCGCGGACACGGATACGGGCAAAGAAACGAAAAGCAACAGGAAAATCAGTGCTGCCCGAACAAGGCGCCCCTTCATTTATCTCACCTTTTCATTTTCCATCTCTACGATAAGCTTCTCCAAAAACTCCTGCCAGTTCTTGGCGTGCAGCTTACCCTTCACTTCGATGGCCTTAAAGTAAAGTTCATCAGGAATGTTCTTGAAGGTAATATTTTTCATATAATAACACCTTTTCTTAAAATACTATATTTTTTTATAATGATACTTTTCCTTTATATAATTTTTTGTGCACCGGCAGAAGAAGAAAAGAAGGGACGCCCGGGCGCCCGCTTACGAAAGCCGGGCGTCGAGCTCTTCCCGCAGGAGCGCGCTTATCGTCTTGCCGTCGCACTTTCCCCGAAGCGAGGCCATGACCGGGCCCATGAGCGGCTTGAACGCTTCGGCACCCCGCTCGGCGATGACCGCGGCATTGGCGTCAAGCACCCCCCGTATGGCGGCGCGGATGTCGTCCTCGGAAACGGATGAGATGCCAAGGGCGGAAAGCGCGTCGTCGACGGAGCCTCCGGTCCGTACCAGCTCGCGGAGCACGCCCTCGTAGGCCTCCACGGTAACCTTCTCGTGCCCTTCCATGAATCGCTCAAGGACCTCGTCGGGGCGCTCGGCGGGCATGCCGGGCTCCTTCGAGAGCATGGCGTACGTCTCGAGCAGGCGCAGCACCCTGTTCGGGGGCATGGCGTACGTCTCCTGTGACCGCACGAAGAGCTCTTCGGCGTCCCAGTCCACGATGCGCTCGGCCGTTTCCGTGGCAATCCCGTACGTGTCGGCGAGGCGGCGCACCGTCTCGGCGGGAAGCTCGGGAAGCGAGGCCCGCACCGCGGCAAGGCGCTCGGGCGTGACGCGTATGGGGTAGACGTCGGTCTCGGGATACATCCTGCTCTTTCCCGGAAGCGGGCGCATGAACTGCGTGTTCCCGTCGGGAAGGGGCCGGCGCGTCTCGTTGGGGACGCCCTCCAGGGCAAGGCGCGCGCGGTAGGCCACCGCCTCGAGCGCCTTTTTCGCCACGCCCTTTTTCTCGGCCACGAGCACGAACGCGTCGGAGGGGCCCGCGCCGAGGCGCTCACGCACGGCGTCGACCTCCGCTTGCGTGATGCCGTAGCGGGGAAGCTCGTCGCTGTGGAAGATGCCGCGGACATAGGCCTTCGCATAGTCGGCAAGCTCGGTGCCAAAGCGCCGCCCGGGCTGGACCTCCCGGCCGGGAAGCCCGCCGAATCCTGCCAGGCGCATGCCGAAGACGCCGCCCTTGATGATGGAGCAGGCGGTGCCTGAAAAAAGATCGGAAAGGTCGACGATGTCGCACGCCACGCCGCCCACGCCCCGCTTCACAAGCTCGTCGCGCAGGGAGAGAAGCGCCACCTGTCGCTCTACCTCCCGCTCCACGCAGTCCTCGATGAGCGCAAGCTCCTGGACGCCCTTTACCTCCACCCGGGCCCCGCCGGCAATAGAGATGTTGACATCCTGGCGGATGGTGCCGATGCCCCGCTTGAGGCGCCTTGTGGCCTTCATGGCCTGGCCGAGGAAGAGCGCCACGTCCCGCGCCTGGCGGGGGTGGTGCATGGACGGGTCGGTGGCAATCTCGACAAGAGGGGTCCCGAGCCGGTCGATGTTCCAGACGCGGGTCTGCCCCTTCGTCTCCACCAGCCGCGCGGCGTCCTCCTCGAGGCAGATGGTGGGGATGCGCACCGTCCCGTAGGCGGAATGCGCCACGCCGTCGAGGGCGACAAGCGCCGTGCGCTGGAAGCCGCTCACGTTGGAGCCGTCGATGACAATCTTTCGCATGAAGTGGATGGAGTCCACGACCACCGCATCGAGAAGGAGCGCTATCTGGAGCAGCGTGTGCACCGCCTCGGGATTCGGGTCGTGCGGCGGCTCCTCGTCGGCGTACACGAGGCACGCGTGCCCCAGGGAGGCACGGTACTCGTGCATGACGCCCTTCTTGAACTCCTCCCTGGCGGCGGGGTCTATCTCCCCCAGCTCGCTCATGGTGGGCCGCAGGCGGCGGATGATGGCGGCATCGTGCGTGTCCACCAGGTCGGACGGGCAGTGGCAGAAGAGCTTGCCCGTGTCAAGCTGCGCGTGAATCTCGAGGCCGACCCGGAGGCCGAGCGCCGCGTAGTCCCTCACAGGCACGCCTCCCGACAGCCGTAGACGTCAAGGCGGGAGGTGTCCTCGACTTCCCCCGCCACCGGTAAAAGCATGGCGCGCGCCACCTCTTCCCGGTCCTGGACATGGCCAAGCACCCAGGAGAGCTTGCACCACGCGGTCTCGGCAAGCATGTCCCCGAGAGGCAGCACGCCAGCCTCCTTGAGCACCCGGCCGCCCCGGTAGACGTTCATGTTGACGCGGCCGTGCACGCACTGGCTCGCCATGCCGAAGAACACGCCCTCCTCGAGGCCGCGGCGGATCTCCGCATGGAGGGTGTCGGGGGCATGGCCGAGGCCGCTTCCCTCGATGATGATGCCCCGGTACCCGCGGTCGACGAGCGCGCCGACGATGTCCGCGGCACCCGGGTACGTCTTGACAAGCGACACCCGCTCCTCGCAGGAGGTGTCCGCGTAGACGTCCTTGCCGGACGACGTGCGGTACGGGGAGACCTGCTCGACGCGCCCCGCGCCGTAGACCCGCGCCAAAGGCAGGCTGTTGACGGAGACAAAGGCGTCGCGGCGCGAGGTGTGGAATTTGCGCACCCTGGTGCCCCGGTGCACGTGGCAGACGTCGTCGTCGATGCCTGCGTGCATGCAGACCACCACCTCGGCGCAGTCGGTGGCCGCAAAGCGCACCGAGGAGACGAGATTGAACGCCGCGTCAGAGGACGGGCGGTCCGACGACCGCTGCGCGCCCACACAAACGACGGGCCGGTCGAGGTCCCGCAGCATGAAGGAGAGCATGGAAGCGGTGAAGTGGAGCGTGTCGGTGCCGTGGGTGATGACGACGCCGGAGGCGCCTTCGGCTATCCTGCCCACGATGGCCTGGGCGATGTTTTCCCAGTCGCGTTGGAGGATGTCCTCGCTCACGATGGAGTAGAGCTCCCTGCCCGAGATGTTGGCTATCTCCCCGAGCTCGGGGACGAGGCGCAGGAGCTCGTCGGGGGAAAAGGACGGGTAGACCGCGCCGGTGAGGTAGTCTATCTTCGAGGCCACCGTCCCGCCGGTGCCGAGGATGGCGATGTCAGGAAGGCCGAGCGTCGGCGCAATCTCACACGGGGGCATGGTCGCGTTGGCCATGTGCCCCTCCTCGAGGAGCTCAACGGACACCGACGCCCGCAGGAACCCGATGTTGTACCCGTTGTCGAGCTTGAGGGCGAGGTAGGCTTCGTTTGCCGTCCCTTCCGATGGCATGAGTATCCCTTCGTACGCATGTTCTTTTGTGCGTACCCGTATCCTGTCTCCCACGTTCACGATACCACCCCGGCCGCAGCCGCATATGACAGGTAAGAGGGAGAGGTGCCTATATAATGGTTTTGAGGGTTCATCCCGAGCGGCGCGCGCAGAAGACGAACAATCGCTCGAAGAAGAGCGCGCGCGTTCCGGCGACGGTCACGGAAAAGCCCGCCGCAACGAGCTCGCCCACCGACGCGTCCGGACTGCATAGCGAGGATTGGAGGAGGTACGCCCGCCCACGGGGGGACAGGTACGAGGGCATGGCGGCGATGAATCGGGCAGAGAACTCCCTCCCGGTGGGGCCGCCGTCCCAGCAGGCGTCGTACGGCGTCTTCTCGATGTCCTCCGACGGCAGGTAGGGCGGATTGCACACGATGACGTCGTAGGTGCCGTCCACGCCGGCAAAGAGGTCGCTCTCGATAAACGTTGCCTCAAGGCCCGACTCGCGGGCGTTCTCCCTGGCAAGCGCCACCGCCAGGGGGTTGATGTCGACCCCGGTGACCACGGCGCCCCGGGCGGCGAGAAAGAGCGACACGTACCCCGTGCCGCAGCCGATCTCGAGCACCGTTTCGCCGGGGTGCACCTCCACGGACTCGGCGAGAAGGTGCGTGTCCTCTGAGACGGGATAGACGCCCTCCCGGTCACGGACGGTAATATCCTGCATGCCGGCACCGGAAAAGAAAAGGGGATTACAGGTCGATGACGATGGCCGTCGTCGTGTCGATGACACCGTCGATCTTGTGGAACTCGTGGACCACCGACCGGGTGAGCTCGCCAAGGTCCTTTGCCTTGATGCGCACGATAGCGTCGTAGGGTCCCGTCACCGCGTCGACCATGACGATGGAGGGGAACGTCTTTAGCTGGGTCATGACATCGTTAACCTTGCCTATGGCAATCGTTACCAGAACATATGCTTCAACCATATTCGACACCATATGCTCCATTCTCATGCGTCGATATAAACCTTTGCTACGCCAGACAGACGAATCATACCGGCGCGATGCCCAGCACCTCGAGGACGAGGAGGCCGATGAGAAGCAGGAGCGCGGCGTACTGGACCCTTCCGCTCTCCGCATCGTCGGCGTAGCGGAGCCGGTGCCCCGCATAGGGGAAGAGCACGTGCCTGCGGCGCAGGAGCGGGTAGGCGAGGGGGACGCCCGTGGTGGTGAAGGAATCGACAAGGATGTGCGAACCAATCCCCACGGCGGCAAAGGCCGCACCGTGGAGGGAGAGAAGGGAGAGGTCCGCCACGAAGGAGAGCGCGTAAACGGCGGCCGCGGCGGCAAGAGCCGTAAAGACCGAGTGAAGGGCGGGGGACCGGTGCGAAAGGGGCAGATGCCGCTCGGCCAGGGGCATAAGCGCCCAGGCCACGGTCCAGAGGATGGCGTCAAGGTACCGTATGCCCCCCGTGCCGAAGACGGCCATGCCGGCGATGGCGCACAGGACGCCGGCCCCTACGTGTGTTTTCCATTCCATGGTGCTCACCGTATATGCTTAATCATGACGTAGGCGGCCTCGCCGTCCTCGTAGTAGTCGGGAAGATGCTCCGTCCGCCGGAATCCCATCGACTCGTAGAACGAGATGGCCCGGGCATTGCCTTTGCGCACCTCGAGACGGACGAGGGGAACAGCCTGCTCCCGCAAAAAGGACATGATGTGCCCCATGAGCGCCTTGCCGATGCCGAGGTCTCGGCAGTCGTCCTTGACGGCGATGGAGAGGATGTGCCCCTCCTCCTCATCGTAGATGGCGATGAGAAACCCCTTGATGCCGCCGATGTCGGCCACGAGAAAGGTCTCGCGATAGTTGGCATAGAGGAAGTTGACGAGGTCTGGGGGATACGGGAACTTGAACACCGCATACTCGATCTGAAGGACCTCGAGCAGGTCGCTTGCCTCAACGACGCGTATCATCATGCGACACCTTACGCCACAGCTACATGACCATGCAGAAAAGGTTTTTTAATACTTGCCAATGCGGGTGAGTATAAGAAGTGGTGATACCATGCGAACGACCGACTCCGACCCCGCCGTGCTCAGCGCGCTCACGCGGGCACGATGCATCGCACCCACCCCCGACCCCGCCCTGATGAGGGTGCAGTGCGGCAAGGACGTCGACGAGGGCGAGCTGCGGGGGGCGCATGCGCACTTTGCCGCCGCCACGCGCACGTATCCGCCCCTGTGGATGGCAGAAGGAGAGGTGCGCTGCGCACTGGACGAGACGCACCTGGCGAAGCTGCAGTCCTACCGTGCGGGCGCGACGCACCCGCTCGTCGCCGCGCACCGGGACGAGGTCGACGCCTTCGTCGTCGCCGCCGGCGCGGCCCTGCGGGGCGTCCCGTCATCGGGAGGGGGGATTGCCGCCGTGCCCCTTGAAACCATTGACCCCCTGGCGCCGAAAGCCCGCGACGACGCGGCGCTGGCAGCGGTGCTCACGGCGGCGCGGGGCGCCCCGGCATCCGTGCTCGGGCCGGCCGCCGCCGAGCGCCTCGGCGCGGCACACACCGCCCTCATGATGTATCTTGCCCTCCGCGCGCCGGCACGCCGGCCGGGACTGGCGCTCGCCTTCGTGGCGGCGTCCTTC
>JAHKLV010000014.1 GCA_020854925.1 Candidatus Methanofastidiosia archaeon
ATCTCGTCTTTCCCGGTGCGCATCACACGAGATTCGAGCATTCGCTCGGCGTCTCCTATATCGCCGACCGCATGGCGCAGGAGCTCCAGATACCCGAGGAGGAGCGTACGCTCGAACGGGCGGCGGGCTTCCTGCACGACGTCGGCCACGGCCCTTTCTCCCACACGCTTGAGTATATCTTCCACGACATCCTCGGCATCGACCACATGGAGATTACGAAGGACATCATCACCGGCAGGCTTGACATCGTGGGACCGCAGGCGGCGTGCGTGTCATCGCCACCCGTACCCGACATCCTTGAGCGCCATGGCATCGAACCCCGGGAAGCGGCAGACTTGGTGACGGGCGGCACCTCTCGGGACGAGTACACCTGGTTTTTGCGCACGGGGGGCGACGGTCAGCAGTTTGTTAATGAACGGCGCTACCTTGCACAGATCATCCACAGTTCCATCGATGCCGACCAGCTCGACTTCCTCCTGCGCGACTCCTACTACACGGGTGTCGCCCATGGCACCGTGGACCTGGACCGGCTCCTCAAGACCATGGAGATCTTCAACAACGACCTCATCATCCACCGCAAGGGCGTACCCGCCGTTGAGGGCATGCTCGTGGCAAGGGGGCTCATGTACAGCTCAGTCTACTTCCACAAGACGGCGCGCATCGCCGAGATCATGATGTCGCGCGCCGTCGAGTCCTCCGTCACGGAGACGGACAAGAAAACGGTCCCCCATATGATTGATGCCGATATCATCTCCTGGATGGGGGAGGGTAGCGCGCTCGCACGCGACATCATCTGCCGACTCCGGTACCGCAATCTTTACAAGAAGGCGTATGAGAGCGAGATAGACGCGCTCAACGATGACCAGAAGGCGTTTCTTACCACGCTTGCGGCACCTCGGGAGCGACGCAAGGTCGAGGAGGAAATATGCCGCAAGGCGCATCTTGAGCCTGGGAAGGTATTTCTTGACATCCCCGCGCCCGAGCTCCTCCTTTCCGAGCCGCGCATCGCTCGTACCAACGTCAAGATTCTCGACGACGACAAGGTTACCACGCTCTCGAAGCTCTCGCCGCTTGCCAACGCCCTGAGAAAGCGCCGCGTCACCGACTGGGCGCTCATGGCGTGCTGCGACGGAAAGTATAAAAGCCAAGTGGCAAAAGTCGTTGAGAAGCTGCTGCAACCGTGACGGGGATACGCCATGATTTCTTTGGTAAACAGAAGTGACGATGTCAGACTTATTCTTAACAACCTCGGTCTCATCATGCAGGGGCTCGGCATCATCACGATGGTACCCGCGATTCTCTGCTTTATCTACGAAAGCGATGCACAGTACATGCCGTACTTCGTCGTTCCCGGCATCATCACGTTCTTTGTAGGATGAGGACTCGGGCGCATCCGCACAACCCTGAGCATGCAGATACGCCACGCCATGATGATATCGTCTCTTGCGTGGCTTATAGTCGCCTTTGTCGGGTCCATCCCCCTATACCTTCTTTCGGACCTTTCGTTTTTTGATGCCTACTTCGAGGCGATGTCTGCGTGGACCGGAACCGGTCTTACCATGTTCACGGAAACACTGTCCGTGGAAACCCTGCCCAACATCCTTCTCCTCTGGCGCTCTATCCAGCAGTGGGCTGGTGGCATCGGCGTCATCCTCGTGGCCATGATCGTGCTTATCCGTCCCGGTGTCTCCGCCGCCAGGCTCTATCTTGCCGAGGCGCGGGCAGAAAAGATTAAACCCACCTTCGTCAGCACGGTGAAGGTCATCTGGAAAATCTATGTTGTGTACACCGTCGTGGGTATCATTCTCTTCGTGCTTGTCGGCATGCCGCTCTTTGATTCCATCAATCACTGCCTCACCGGCCTTGGAACGGGGGGCATGTCCATCAAGGACAGCTCGCTTGCCTATTATGATTCGGTGAACATCGAGATTGTTGCTATCTTTCTCATGATTCTTGGGGCCATCAACTTCACGATTCACTACAAGCTCCTGTATAAGAGAAAACTGCGCCCCCTGTTACGGGATGTGCAGGTACAGGCGCTCTTTGCCATCTCCGGCCTCTTTATCCTCATTCTCATTGCCGACCTCTCGAAGGTGTACTATCCGCTCGAGGCGACGAGACGGGCGCTGTTCCAGGTCTTTTCCGCCATAACCTGCTGTGGATTTTCCACCGATGTCATCGCCAACTGGTCGGATATCAGCAAGCTGCTCATCATCCTGCTCATGATATGTGGCGGCGGCGCTGGTTCAACAGCCGGCGCCGTGAAGCTTGTCCGTATCGTTGTCGTTTTCAAGATGCTCGTGCTCCAGATACGCCGTGCGCTTCTGCCACGCAATGCGATCACCACCATAAAGATCGGCGAAACGTCCTTTAGTGACAAGGATGTGCTTGAGGCCCTCCTCTTCACCCTCGTCTATCTCGTTTTCCTTCTCGTGGGCGCGTTCATTCTCATGTGGCTGGGAAACGGCTCCATGAACTCGTTTTTCGAGATGGCGTCTGCACAGGGCAATGTCGGCCTTTCCGTGGGCATCACCGGACCTTCCCTCAATCCCGTTGGCAAGGTCGTCCTTACCCTTGGCATGTGGATGGGCCGGCTTGAGATCATACCCACGCTTGTGTTCCTTGCAAACGTCGCGCTCAAGCCGTTCAAGCGCCCGAACACGCTCACCGAGTAGTATGGAAAAAAAGAAGGATTATTCCGCGACTTCCTTTGTCACGATGTCGTCGGGACCCAGCACGGCCACGCCGACCTTGGTACCGAAGATCTCCACGCGGACGGTCTTTGAAGGGTAGTCGAGATTCACCGTGGCGCCAACCTCATCGACAATCCTCGCCCCGATATCGCGCTCAAGGTCGCGTGACGACTCGGCGAGCCGTGTACCCCGCCGTTTCACGCGGACGGCGAAGGAGTCTTCGGCCGTGATGCCCGCCCTCGCGGCGGTGAGCACCGTTTCCATAAGGTCCTCGCGGGTGCACGAGATGAGAAAGTCGAGCGGTATCGCCTTGAAGATGGCGGTGGTCTCGTACTCCTTGAGTGCCCGTACGGCATCCTCCCGGGAACGGGGGGTCCTGGCGAGTATGACACCGGGGTACTTGGTCTTCTTTACGGAGACATCCTCCCCCAGCGCCCATTCGAGCTCCCACATGGCATCAAACTGCCGGTAGAGCGGTGCGGTAACAACAAAGAGCATACGATTCCATCAGGCGCCTGCTTATTAATGTTTTTGTACCGGTGGCGGGGGCATGGACCACACCCCCGCCGGAGGTATACGTTAGGAGGGGGAAGATGCCAACGTCTTCCCATCCTACCATGCTTTCATGGTATTAAAAGGTTAATGTGTTAAATAATTAAGGATAGTAACACGAAAGGAATAAAGAATAAAAAGGGCCCGCCTAGGCCCGCCTACGTCTTTCTTCGCAGCGCCGCCTGGCGGTGTGAGTCGAGTCCCTCAGCCTTGGCAAGCTCTGCCACGATGTCGGCGATGAAGTCCGGCGAAAGGATCTTCTGATAGGTCTGGATCTTCAGGAAGCTAAAGACGGACAGGCCGCCGGTGAACCGTGCGCACCCCCCTGTGGGGAGGATGTGATTGGTACCCGAGGCGTAGTCGCCGAAGGTCTCCGCCGAGTTCTTGCCCAGGAAGAGCGAGCCGTAGTGGCGGACACGCTCCATGGCCTTCTCCTCGTCGGCAACCTGGAGCTCGAGGTGCTCGGGCGCCTTCTTGTTGGAGATGTCGTACGCCTCCTCCATGGAACCGACCACGATGATGAAGGTGTTCTCCAAGGCCTGCTCAGCAATCTCTCGTGTCGGCGAGACCGAGACCTGTGCCCGGATCTCCGCTTCTACCCGGTGGGCGAGCGTCTCGTCGTTCGTGATGAGGTGCGCTTCGGCCAGCGGGTCGTGCTCTGCCTGGGAGAGCATGTCGGCGGCAATGAGCGATACGTCCCCCGTCTCGTCGGCGATGACAAGCACTTCGCTCGGTCCCGCGAGGAAGTCGATGCCGACGTCCCCGTAGACCATGCGCTTTGCGGCGGTGACGTACTTGTTTCCCGGCCCTACTATCATATGCACCTTGGGTACGGTCTCGGTGCCGTACGCCATGGCGGCGATGGCCTGGATGCCCCCGATGGAGAAGATGCGGTCGGCGCCGGCGATGTCGGCGGCGATGATGGTCTCGTTGCGTATCTTGGGCGAGCAGACGACGATGTTCTCGACTCCCGCCACGCGCGCAGGGGTGATGGACATGAGCGCCGAGGAGGGGAGCGGGTACCGCCCGCCCGGGACGTAGCAGCCCACCGTGTCGATGGGGATGATCTTTTGCCCGAGCACGCTCCAGTGCGACTTGAGCTCGAAGTCCTTGAGCGACGCCACCTGTATCTCGGCGAACTCCTTGATGTGTCCGTGCGCCACGGTGATGGCGTTGATGACGCGTTCGTCCACCGAGTCGTACGCGTGCTCGATATCCTCCTGTGTCACCTCGAACGAGGGCAGGTCCATGTTGTCAAACGTCTTCGTGTATGCTCGCACCGCCTCGTCGCCGCGGGCGCGCACCTGGGCGATGACGTCCTTGACGACGTCGATCTCCTCGAAGGGCCTGCCCTCGTAGAACGAGTCCGGCACGGTCTTTACAATCTTCATCTTCGTCTCCCCCGGAGTTCCTTCACAATCTCATCCGGTGCTATACCTTTCTTTGCCATGAGCACCAATATAAAGTATGCCACGTCGGCTATCTCCCACACGAGATTTTCGCGGTCCGTGTAGTGGATGACCTCCTGGGCCTCCTCACCAATCTTCGCCTTGATGTGGTCCTCGTTTTGTGCGAGCCGGTACGTGTACGACCCGCGCCCACCCTCCTCCATGCGCGAGAGGAGCGTCTCGTAGAGCTCCCCGAAGGAGAAGGTGCGGCCGCCAAAGCACGAGTATGAGCCGGTGTGGCAGGCGACGCCCTTCTGGCGTACGGTGAAAAGGAGCGTGTCGCGGTCGCAGTCGGTGCGCACCCGTATGAGCTCCTGCGTGTTTCCCGACTCCTCCCCCTTTATCCAAAGGGACTTTCGGGAGCGGGAGTAGTAGGCGCCCACCCCCCCGCGGAGCGCGATGCCCAGGGATTCGGGCGTCGAGTACGCGAGCATGAGCACGTCCCCGGACTCGTCCTGCACGATGGTGGGCACAAGCCCGCCGCCCTTGGCAAAGTCTATGCACCGCACGTAGGCGTCATCGAGCGCGATGCGCCCCGTGTAGATGGACATGCCCACCTGGCAGTCCATGCCGAGCCGGTCTGTCTCGACAAGCTCTTCCACGGTGGTGATGCCCCCGGCCACGGTGAGGTCGTGGGTGGGCGGCACCGCCTCGCGTATGGCCGTTGCAAGGGGGATGTCGAATCCCTGGAGCCTGCCTTCCCGGTCCACATCCGTGAAGAGGAATCCCCCGCAATAGGGGGACAGTTCCGCTATCCGCTCGACCGGCGTGGCATCGGTGTCGCGCTGCCACCCGTGGTCGGTCACCTTCCCGCCCCGCGCGTCGATGGCGACGATGACGTCCTCCCTGCGGAAGGAGGAAAGGAATCCCGGTGTCGCCGAGGTGCCGATGATAATCTTTTTGGCGCCGCTGCGAAGGAGCTCCCTCCCCCGCTCGACGGTTCGAATGCCGCCGCCGACACGGCAGTCGGCAAGGCGCACAATCTCCTTGAGGAGGGGCAGGTTGTCTCCCTTCCCCATGGCGGCATCGAGGTCGATGACCGCTATCTCGCCGTAGCGCCCGAACTCCCGGGCAAGGGCGAGCACGTCGTCCCGCTCAAGCATCTTCTTCTTTCCCTGCTCGAGCTGGACCGCCTTTCCGCCCATGATGTCTATGCTTGGAATAATCAATATCTCACCTCTATGCCCCGCGCGGCAAGGTAGTCCTTGACGTCCCGCACGGTGTAGGTGCCGTAGTGGAAGATGGATGCGGCAAGCGCCGCGTCCGCCCCGCCC
This sequence comes from Candidatus Methanofastidiosia archaeon, assembly GCA_020854925.1. GTDB lineage: Archaea > Methanobacteriota_B > Thermococci > Methanofastidiosales > NM3 > JAHKLV01. Next base: position 5,968 of record JAHKLV010000014.1, read on the forward strand.
ACGGCTAGCGCGTCGTGTATCGAGGAAAGCGTTCCCGCCCCGCCGGATGCGATGACGGGTATGGAGAGCGCCGAGGTCGCCGCCCTGAGCAGCTCCAGGTCGTAGCCGGCCTTCGTGCCGTCGCAGTCCATGGAGGTGAGAAGGATCTCCCCCGCGCCCATGCGCTCGACGTCCTTCATCCACGCGAGCGCGTCGATGCCGGTGTTGGTCCTGCCCCCATGGATGTAGACCTCCCAGCCCGCGCCGCCGCGCTTGGCGTCGACGGCAATGACGATGCACTGGCTGCCGAAGTAGCGGGATGACTCGCGCACAATATCGGGATGCTGGACCGCGGCGGTGTTGAGCGACACCTTGTCGGCGCCGGCCTTGAGGATGCGCTCGATAGCCGGCACCGTGCCGATGCCCCCGCCCACGGTAAAGGGGATAAAGATTTCCCGTGCCACCCGGCGCACCATGTCCACTACCGTGTCCCGGCGCTCGTGCGATGCGGTGATGTCGAGGAAGACAAGCTCGTCAGCGCCCTGTTCGTCGTAGCGCTTTCCGAGCTCCACCGGGTCGCCCGCATCGCGGATGTCCACGAAGTTCGTTCCCTTCACCACCCGGCCGCCGTCGACGTCAAGGCAGGGTATTATTCGTTTTGCCAGCATGAGAACCACCATGTGAGGAGGGATAGGCCGTACGGACCGCTTTTTTCCGGGTGGAACTGGAAGGCGGTCACGTCGTCCCGCCGCACCGCCGAGACGAAGTCGCCGTAGTAGTCGGTAAGGGCGAGCGCGTGCGCCGACGACTCGACGCGGTACGAGTTGACAAAGTATGCCCAGCCTTCCGGCATGCCCTCGCCGAGGGGGCGTACCGTGTTCCACCCTATCTGGGGGACCTTCCCACGGGTAAATCGGGTGCACGTTCCCCGCATGATGCCGAAGCCCTCGTATCCGGGGCTTTCCTCGCTTCCCTCAAAGAGGATCTGCAGGCCGAGGCAGATGCCGAGAAACGGCGTGCCGTCCTCCACCTGCCTTCGCAGCGGCTCGAAGATGCCCCGGGAGCGCAGGTTGTCCACCATGGACCCGAACGAGCCCTGCCCCGGAAAGACGAGCGCGTCCACGCTGGGGATCTCGTCGGCACTGCGGAGTATCCGCGCCTCCTGCCCGATGTAGGTGAGCGCGTTGTAGACGCTGGCGATGTTGCCGGCACCGTAATCGATGATCCCTATCACTCGAGGACCCCCTTCGTGCTTGGTATGTCGTCAAGCGCCCGGGGGTCGAGCGAGCACGCCATCTTCATGGCCTTGCCAAACGCCTTGAACACCGACTCCGCCTTGTGGTGGTCGTTCCTTCCCTCAAGCACCCGCACGGCAACGGCCGCGCGCAGCGTGTCGGCAACCCCCTTGAAGAAATCGTAGAGCAGGTCGCTGTCAAGCTCCCCGATGAATCGCCGCTGGTAGTCGCAGCGGTACGTGAGTGTCGGCCTGCCGCTGATGTCCACCGCCACGACGGAAAGCGCCTCGTCCATGGGAAAGACGAAGTACCCCGCCCGATTGATGCCTCTCCGGTCTCCGAGCGCCTTGTCAAAGGCGGCGCCAAGCGCTATGCCCACGTCCTCGACAAGGTGGTGCTGGTCGACCTCGAGGTCCCCTGATGCCGCTATCCTCAGGTCAAAGAGCCCGTGTTTCGCGAAGGCAGCGAGCATGTGATTGAGAAACCCGAGGGGCGTGGCGATGTCGGACATCCCGGTGCCGTCAAGCGAGAGGGAGACCGTTATGGCGGTCTCGCCCGTGGTACGGTCTATGACCGCTTCCCTCATGGCCGCTCCCTCCGTATTTCTCCCATGGCCGCAAGCACCTGTGCGGTGTTCTCGTGCGTGCCCACGCTGATGCGGATGCATCCTTCCAGCAGCGGATAGCTGCTGCGGTCCCGCACGAGGATGCCGCGGGCCTCCAGTGACCTTGCCACGTCCGTGGCGTCGGGGCCCACCCGGCAGACGACGAAGTTCGCGCACGAGTCAAACGTCTCGTAGCCAAGGGCGCGTAGCCCCTCGATGAGCCTTGTG
>JAHKLV010000052.1 GCA_020854925.1 Candidatus Methanofastidiosia archaeon
AGCATATGGCATCGGCCTCGCATATCTTCATAGGGGGAGGAGACGGCACCACGCGCCGGTATCCTCGTGAAAGATGCGGCGCGACATGCTCGATAGGCCAGCGCTTGAGCAGTGAAAGCCGCTGCGCCTCCCGCTGGGAATAAAAGGGCCCGACGGGCTTGGTGGGATTGCTAAACGCCTCGTGTGCGGGGTCCACGAGCACCTGGGTTATAACGGTCGCTACCGGAACTGCCAGCCCTCGTTTGCGAAGCTCGTTTTGCACTGCCTGTTGGAGCATGTACCCCACCTGGCCCTGCGTCATGGCCCCAAGCACATCCATGGGCTGCCCTGGGAGAAGCTCGTGCGCCTCCTCCTGCTGGATGAGAAGCGACCCCACCTGCGGGCCGTTTCCATGGGTAAGGACGAGGCGCTCCCCCCTACTGATGAGCTCGACAAGCTGCGGCGCAATCTTTGTTATGTTGCCATACTGCTCCGCAAACGTGCCGTGCTCGTGCGCCTGCTTGATGGCATTGCCCCCCAGTGCGATAACGATGCAGCCGTTCATAGTGCCACCAGAAAAGAGGTGAATAAGACTACTTAGGAAAAGACCCTTATAAACATATCTTATTCGTAAGGGTACGTCCCCCTGCCGCGGGTGGTATATGATTCGCACTGTGGCAACGGACGAACACCATAATGATTTCCTCGTTCGACATAGTCTATATATCCACAAAACGATATATATAATATATAGCATATCATACGCGCACGTTCTTAAATCCACCTAAAAAAAAGAGCTATGCTTGATTGGTTCTTTGCCTTATCCTTTACCGATCAGCTTATAATCGTCATCGCCCTGGTGGCGGGATTCTATATGGCGTGGACCATCGGGGCAAACGATGTGGCAAACTCCATGGGGACCTCGGTGGGAAGCGGTGCGCTTACCCTCAAAAAGGCCGTTATCGTCGCAGGAATCTTCGAATTTGCCGGGGCGGTGCTGGTAGGAAAGCATGTGTCAGGCACCATCAAGTCCGGTATCATCACCCCCGAACTCATCAACGACCCCGAGGTGTATGCGCTAGCCATGCTGGCGTGCCTCATCGCAGCCACGCTCTGGGTCTTTGTGGCGACATACTATTCGCTTCCCATCTCCACGACACACGCCATCGTAGGGGCGGCCATCGGCATCGGGCTCTTTATCTCCGCCGACTACGTCAATCTTTCCATCGTCAAGAACATTGCACTATCGTGGATTTTTTCGCCCATTGCGGGGGGCATCATCTCGTTTCTTTTTTTCAAAGTGGTCATCGCCACGGTCTTTTCGAAAAAGGACCCCGTCGCGGCGCTCAAGCGCGTTGGCCCTTATCTCGTGTTCATCAACGTGTTTATCATCGTGCTTTCCATCTTCTACAAGGGACTTGCCAAGCTCGGGCTTGCCTTTGGCGCACAGGAAGCCATAGAACTGTCCCTCCTCCTCGGCCTGGTGGGAGCCATGGTGTCTGTGTATATCTTTTCCACCCTTGACCACAAAAGGGTGCGTACCGATGCGGAGCGCTACCGGCAGGTGGAACATGTCTTTGGCTACCTCCAGGTCATGACCGCATGCTCCGTTGCCTTTGCCCATGGAGCAAACGACGTGGCAAACGCCATCGGCCCGCTATCCGCGGTGTTTGAGACCATGAAGGCAGGCACTATCGTCGCCACGTCAGGCGTTCCCCTATCCATCCTGCTCCTCGGCGGATTCGGCATCGTGGTGGGCATCGCCACCTGGGGGTACAAGGTCATCGAGACGGTGGGAAAGCGCATCACGGAAATAACGCCTTCCCGCGGATTCTGTGCTGAAATCGGCACCACCATAACAGTGCTCGTCTGCTCGCGATTCGGCATACCCATCTCCACCACACAGGTGCTCATCGGTTCGGTCATGGGCGTGGGATTTGCGCGCGGTATCGCCGCTATTGACTTTGGCATCATCAGGCGCATCTTTGTCTCCTGGATGCTCACGCTCCCCATATCGGCCATCAGTAGCATTCTTATATATGTAGCACTCAAGGGGGTACTATTATAGGTGACGTGTCTATGGGAATACGTGACAGGTTCCGGGTGCCGCTCCTTGGTACGCTGCGGCCAGATCCGTTTGTCAAGCTCAATCAGCATGCCAAGATGGTGAAAAAATGCACCGAATCCATGAAGGAATCGGTCTATGCCTACTTCGACGGCGACTTTGAGACCTTCAACGCGAAGCGTATCGAGGTCAAGGAGCTCGAAGGGGCGGCCGACGACCTCAAAAAGAGCTTGCGCAACCATCTTCCCGGAAACATTCACATGCCCGTTGACAAGGGGACGTTTTTGCTTCTCCTCACGCAGCAGGACAAGATACTCGACTACGAGGAGGATGTTGTGCAGTGGCTCTCCATGAGGGAGCGAACGGTGCCGCAAGATCTTTCCGATGATTTCAAGGTTCTGACGGACAAGGTAGTGGAGACCATTGCCTACTTTGAGCTTGCGATCTTTAACATTCCCGACGTCCTTGAGGCCTCCTTCACCGATGACGAGCGCAACGAGACCAAAACTTACATTAAGAAGGTGAGCGGTGCAGAATATGAGTCAGACACCCTCGAGCGTGCGTTGACCAGGAAAATCTTCTCCCTCGAAGACACGATGTCCCCCATTGGCATCTACCACCTCTTGCGGGTCGTGCAGCTGCTGGGCGAGGTGTCCAATCACGCTGAAAATGCGTCTGACCGGATACGGACCCTCCTAGCCCGATAGCCCGCTTCCGTCAGCCACCGTACTGCACCCCGGTACCATGAAGGGAAGATATCAACATGTTGAGCATCATCATTCACGGCGGGGCATGGAACATGCCCGCATCGCTGGAGCAGGCACATCTAGACGGTGTCAAAGAGGCCTGTGCCGTCGGGCGCGACGCGCTCCTCGCGGGAAAGGGAAGCGCTACGGCCGTCACCGAGGCGCTGGTGGTACTCGAGGACGACGAAACGTTTGACGCCGGCGTGGGCTCCTTTCTCAACAGCGCGGGACGCGTCGAGCTTGACGCAGGCATGATGTCGGGGTGCACCTCAGATTTTGCAAGCATAGGCGCCGTTTCACGCCTCAAAAATCCTATCCTTGTCTGCAGGGACATGCTTGTCCACCTTCCCAACACCTTTCTCATGTGCGAGGGTGCACATCAGTATGCAGCGGAGCGCGGCTTTCCCCTCGTGGACAACGAGGTACTGCGCATTCCCCGTGAAATAGAAAGGTACGAGCGGAAGGCGGGGGCCGTAGAGTCCTACTTTTCACCCTCCGACACGGTGGGGGCCGTCGCCTGTGACGACACGGGATGCCTCACCGCAGGGAACACGACAGGCGGAACACCGGGGAAGCCGCCAGGGCGCGTGGGGGACTCCCCCATCGTGGGATGCGGCATTTTTGCAGGCGCCCATGCAGGCATAGCCGCCACCGGGCATGGCGAACCCATCATCAAGACGGTG
>JAHKLV010000190.1 GCA_020854925.1 Candidatus Methanofastidiosia archaeon
ACCGCATCACCGGCGTTCCCGGCGTCCGTGTCTTTGTCACCGATTCTTGCACCGGCTGCGGGGTGTGCACGGCGGGTGCCTGCTTTGTCGGCGCGCTCTCCATGAAAGACGGCATTGCCGCCATTTCCGATGCCTGCCGCGCGTGCGGGCGGTGCGTCGAGGCATGCCCCGAGGGTGCCATTCGCATCACCGTTGCTCCCGGTGCCTTCGACAGCGCCATCGCTTCCATCGAGCGTACCGTTGCCCTCTAGCGTTTCCTTTTTATGGTTCAGTGCCACAACGGATTCATGGATCGCCCGCGTTGCTGGAAGACGGATAATCCGCTCTATATCGCCTACCATGATACCGAATGGGGTGTCCCCGTGCACGAAGACCGTGTTCTGTTCGAGTTTCTCATCCTCGAGGGGCTCCAGGCGGGCCTGAGCTGGGAGACGGTCCTCAGGAAGCGGGAGCACTACCGCGAAGCGCTGAGCGGCTTTGACCCCGTCCTTGTTGCCGCTTACGACGAGCGGGCGTACGAGTCGCTCATGCAGCATCCCTCCCTGATTCGCAACAAGCTCAAGATGCGAGCCATCATCACCAATGCGAAGCGATTTCTCGAGGTGCAGCGGGAGTTCGGCTCTTTTGACGCGTATGTGTGGCGTTTTGTGGGCGGAAACCCCATCCGCCGGAATCCGCACACCCTTTCAGACGTACCGGCAACGTCTCTCGAGGCGCAGGCGCTGTCCGCCGACCTCAAGGGACGGGGGTTCTCCTTTGTTGGCCCCGTCGTCTGCTACTCGTTCATGCAGGCGGTGGGCCTTGTCAACGACCATCTTGTTACCTGCTTTCGCCATGGCGAACTTTAGGGTGTCTTCGCCTGGCACAACGCATTTATATTTTCCTTTGGCAGGGATGGCATGCGCATCGTCACCGTGGGGGCAGGCCCGTGTGGGCTCTACGCTTCTCGCCTCCTTTCCGGCCTCGGCCACGAGGTGACTATCCTTGAGGAGCATCCCTCTGTGGGGCGGCCTGTCCAATGTGCGGGGCTTGTGGGCACGCCGGTGGTGGAGCGCTTTGGCAGGGAAGCCGTCATCAATACCATCGACAGCGCGCTCATACGCCTCGGCACCCGCTCGCTCGAGCTTCACCGCCCGGGCGTCGCCCACGTCCTTGACCGCACCCGCTTCGATGCCTCGTTTGCCAGCGGGCTTGACATTGCCACCTCATCGCACGTGACAGGGGTCAGGGCTGCCGGCGACGGCACGTACCGGGTGGATGCAGCAGGCACTGTGTATGAGGCTGACCTTGTCATCGGTGCCGACGGGCCCCGTTCTGTGGTAAGAAAAAGCATGGGGTTTTCCGCAGAGGTGCGCCAGTATACCGCATGTCAGGAACGTATCGTCCAGGACGTCCCCGATGAGCACCGCGTTCTCGTGGAGGTCTGCAGGCCCTTCTTTTCGTGGGCCATTCCCGAAGGGGGCGGCATCCTGCGGGTGGGCACCTTCGGCAGGCAGCGCGACCTCGATGCCTTCAAGGAGCATGCCGGTCTATCCGGCGGCGTCATCGAGCGCACCGTTGCGTGCGTCCCGGTGGGAAAGGCACAACTCGTGCGGGGAGGCGCCGTTCTCGTGGGCGATGCGGCGGCGCAGACCAAGCCGCTCAGCGGCGGGGGCATCTACTACGGGATGTGCGCTGCCGAGTTCCTCGCGTCGGCCGTCGAGGCAGAAGACCTTTCGCTCTATCCTGCGGCGTGGCAGCGCGCCTTCGGCAGGGAGGTGTCGTTTGGCCTTGCCGCCCGGCGAATCTATGAGCGCATGTCGCCCCACGACCTTTCCCGCGTCTTCGATGTTCTGTGTGAGAACAAAGACCGCATCGAGGATGAGGCGGACTTTGACCGCCACTCCTCGCTTGCGCGCCTATTCATCGGCAATCCCCGGCTTTTTGCCGTCCTAGGACGGTACCTGTTCTCGATGTTTTCCTGACGTTCTTAGTGTAGTAGTATACTCTCCCGGCTTTAGGATGCCACATCCCCCTCATGCTACCCCCTACGCACGAGGGGGTCAAGCGCATCGAGGATGGTGAAAAATCGGATGCCGCAAAGTTCTGCTGCTCATGTTCATATCGCGTCTGGGACCTGGGCCGTTACATGGCATGCACGGGTTGAGGGCAAGGCCTGTGTGGTAGCATCACTCGGCATACAACGGTTACCGAAGGGATACGGGAAAAAAGAGGGAGCGGCCCGGATGGATCTGAAGGAATCTCCACTGGCGGAAATGCCGATACGCTGCATTCCCGCCACGCGTATTGGAAGCCACCCCGGCGCCCCTATGCCGGTGGTCAGCTTCCCCGAAGCATGTCAAGGCGATGCTCCCACAGGGAGATGACAAAGGTGAGCCACGGATGCACCGTCGGCGGGTCGATGTCAGGCAACCACGCTCCGTCATATTCGTAGGCGCCCATGTCGTAGCCTGCCAACTGGGGGCGGGGTACGCCGAGGATGTCGTTGGCGACGCCTCCGTATCTTCCGGCGCTCGCATTCATCCCAGCGTTGATACAGGGAGAATCCTGGGAAAGCGAGAAGTCCGTAGGAGCGGCAACGAATAGCGGGTCGGCGTCGATGTTGCCGG
>JAHKLV010000105.1 GCA_020854925.1 Candidatus Methanofastidiosia archaeon
CCGTAGCGCGTGCGCGTTCCAAGGGCGTTGATGAGAAGCTGCCAGCGCAGCGCCGACACGAGCAGGGAGAGGATGAAGATGCCGAGTGCAAGGGCGAGATACCGTTTTTCGATGGTGGCGATGGCGTTTGCAATCTCCTTGACACCCACAATCGACACGATGGTGGCGAGCATCGCCACCGAGATGAGAAGCGAAAGCGCCTTTTTGTGACGGAGGAGGAATTTCAGTGCCATACGCATCAGTCTCGAACGGTACGTTTTCCTTGGCGTTAGGGTACTAATATATTTCGCCTTGTGAGGTATGCTGCACTCCGTACCGTGTGTAAGAACAGCTGGCACATGTCCTTTTCACGTTGATGCGGTGACGGTGTATCGGTGCCGTGTACCGTTTTCCACGGTATCCCCCTGGAAAGGATACGGGGCACACGGCACCTTGGTGCCCATGCGGAGGAACACCACGGCGCCCACCACCACCATGAGCCAGTAGGTGATAATCCTGTCGACGACCACGAGAGGTGCCACCATCCCGGCGGTGATATGGGGGATACGTGAATAGAGGGCGATTCTTCCAGACTCAACGGCGCCGACACCGCCCGGCGTGGCCATGAACGGGGCAACGAAGAACCAGGCGCTGTCAAACAGCACGACGTACTGCACGGGCGCATGCAGGCCGAAGGCATGGAAGAGCGTAGCGATTCTCAGGGCATCAAAGACCCCTTTGGCAACAGACAGGGCAATAGACAGAACAAGGACCCGCCCATTCCCGTTCATCAGATACATCATTTCTTCAAGGCGGCCTGTTGCAGTCCTCCTTGCGGTGCCCGATTTCGAAAGGCGGTGACACAGCCACCCTTTCAGACGAGCAACACGCATGATGGCGAACATGCTTATCACTAGTGCGGCTGCGGCGGCTGCAAGGGGAACCCACGGCAAAGGGGGGAATGCCTGCACATCAGACAGCATGAGGATGCACGGTATCGCGAGAAGAAATGAACCTGCCATGTTCGTGCCATAGTCCAGGATAATGGTGGCAAGGCCCGTTGCTGCCGGCACTCCGTACTCGCGTTCCAAAAGTGATGAGCGTAGTGCTATGCCCATGGCGGATGTGGGCACCAAGGCATTTGCATACTTGTCTGCCAGGGAGTATTCAAGAATCCTGCGAAAGCGGGGACGTACGCCAGTTGTCGTTATAAGGAGCCGCCATCGTGAGGCGCTGGCCACGATAGATGGGATGAAAAGAAGAACGGCGAGGAACAGGTACGGCGGACGTGCGGACGCGATGGCGTCTGCACATTCCCCTATGTCCATGCGCCATACCATAATCCCTACGATGACGGGGGTGAGTAGAAGGGGGAGACGTCCTTGCATCCTTATGCGGTGAAAGGGGATTATTTCCAAGATTTTCATATCGGGACTGTTTTTTTGGCGGTATGATGTATGGGTAGGAACGGAAAAAAAGCCACGGGGGCGGCAGGCGCGTGCAAGCACGAGGAGGTATACGATGGTGCTGCCGCCCCCGTGACAGAGGGTGATGTGTGGTCACGGTTAGGGGGTATCTGCCTCGTACTGGGCTACATTCTTGACCTGCTCGATCCGCTGGCAATACGCCTCGAAAGCGTCTGCGCCCATGAAGCAGAACGGCGGGTAGTGCCGCACGTCCCGCACCTCTCCGGCGCTTTTAAGCGTATCAGGGTCCGGTAGCTTTGCGCGACTACTCATATAGAGCGACACGATGGCTACGGGCATGTCAAATAGTTCTGCGATATCCTCCACCGATACGCCGTTTATCTGCAGGATCCTGCACAGCGAGCCGAAAAGGTTGATGTGGAATTCGTAGGAGCCGTCATCGGTAGCTCCCACGGTATCAGGGTACAGTTCCATGGTATCACGCTGCTGGTGTTTGTCACCCGTCTTACGTGATACATATATATTTTTCCAAAATAAAATATATTATTATAAAAAAATATATATAATATATAGTATTATCTAGTTGAATCCCTTGCCGCTGTCAAGCTTGCGGTACAGGTTCTTAAACGACCCGATGCTCGCATACCTGACGCCGGCTGGAATGTTCTTGCGCGTATTGAGGAATCCCCACCACTTGACCACGAATCCTCCGCTGGCAAGCTCGTAGAACATCTTTTTCTCCCGTGCCTTGTAGAGCCTGAGCTGCGACTCGAAGGTGCGGATATCGGACACGGTATCGCCTCCGTTGATGTAGAGCTTGCGGGCATGGCGCAGGACCTCGCGGGTGAGATTGTACGTTGTGGACTCCTCTCCCCTGTCGAGGTACTCCTTTGGTTCCACCGAACCGGTCTGCATGAACTGGCGCCTGGCGGATATCTCCCCAAGCATGGTGAGCGAGTTTGGGCCGAGCGAGAGGAATCTCCCCTTGTTGATGGCCGAGAGCGACACGGTCTTTTCCTCGCCTTCTGAATCCACAATGACGTCGATGGGCAGGATGATGTCTATCTGGCCCTCCTCTATCATCTTTGCTATCTTGAGCGCCTTGCCCTTTATCATTTCCCACTTCGGACCACCGAAGAATCGCTCGATGAGTTCCCGATTTTCCGGCCCTATCTGGTCGGGGAGGATGCGGGAGAGTGAACGCGCCTCGCGGGCGAGTGCCCACACGAGGAGCACCAGGATGGGGCCACCGTCCAGGGCTACCATGAGGTCGTTTCTTCCCTCGGTGAGGTAGATGGAATCGAGCTTGTCAAGCTTCGCACCGGCTACCCCCCATATCTTCACATCGTTGTCGTCCGAGGACGAGTAGAGTTCTGTCACGGTCTGCAGCTCGTTGACAAAGGTGTCGCTGCAGTAGCAGCCGTCGGTGAAGATGCGCAGCGAGAGGTGGTCTCGGTGGCAGCAGGAAAGGGCGTTGTTCACCTTGTCAAAAGGTGAAAAGTAGCGCCACAGGGCGGACCCAGAGGAGTTTTCGGGTGGTTTTGTCTCCTCCGCAACGGTCTTGCGGACGTTGTCGAGAAAGATGAGGTGCCCCTCGTATTCCTTGTTTGCGCGGGATAGCTCGTCAAGGCTGTTCACAAAGGCGCAGCCGTTGAGCTCGGGAGCAATGGGGTCTATCTCCTTTTCTATTTCCATCCGGAGTATTTCGAAGTTATCTGAAAGGCTTTTCTTCACGTCGGAAGCATGCGACGTGCACAGGATGTTC
>JAHKLV010000187.1 GCA_020854925.1 Candidatus Methanofastidiosia archaeon
CCGCGGAGGCCTAAGATGGCACCTGCAGGCATTGTATCGGTCGAGGACAACAAGATGGACGCCCTGGTCATCAAGCGCACGCTTGGAACGCTCACCTGCGAGGATGTCACCATCCTAGCAACAGGCAAGGAGGCGCTAGCCTTCTTTTCGGACAAGAAAAATGTACCCCGGCTTATTCTTCTCGACATCAACCTGCCGCACTATACCGGCCTGGAAATACTCAAACGCATACGGACGCTTGATCATCTCAGGGGTACGCCTATCATCATGTTCTCTTCTTCACAGATAGACGAAGAGATTCACCTGTCGTACTGGCTTGGCGCCAACAGCTACGTTGCCAAACCATCGTCCCACACGGAGCTTGAAACGGCTATCACGACCATATACGAATACTGGTACCGTACGGCACGCATCATCGGATGCTAGGGCGCAAGGCATAAATGGCCACATCGCCAAAGGTACGGCATGGCAGATAATCCGGAGTCGAGACGGGCTCCAGCCGTGTACGTGCTTACGCCCTCAGGTATCAAGAAGGTTTCAAAGGCATCTGTTCCAACCTCCCTTAGCGAGGGCATACCCGGTGAAAAAGTGGATACCTCTGCTTTTCTCCAAGCGCTGCAGGACACCATTAACGAGCTACAAAAGGAGCTTGAGGACATCGACAATCGGTAATACCTTTCCCGCCCCAGCGTCAACGCGGCAACACTCGTAGGGTAGCCGCAATCTCACCCAGGTGTCCTCTGCCCTAAGAAGACACCCCGTATTTCACTAAGGGCAATCCCTTTTCTCGATATCCCTGTCCGGGGCAGTTGGCGAGCCATGGAAAGGAGGTAGGGTGTTCGGGGGGGCTATGATTCTTCTCAAAGGCGTATATCATTCCCCCATTATAGAATGTTAAAACACCTGAGTAATCCGTTCCATACGAAAAAGAATATAATACCTTAATACATATACTCACAGTATGGAATACAAAAACGAAAGTCTGAAGGAAAAAATACATAAATTTGTGGAAACTCGACCCTACATCTCCTTTGTCCAACTCGAGCGGCACATAGGAAAAGAAAGATTTGCCGGCGACAAGCTCCTATCACTGCCACACAATCCCATGGTGGTGTTATGGGCCAATGTGAGCGAAGAGGCCATACGGGCCATAACCGAACTAGCAGCCGAGAGAAAGATCTTCTTTCACCCGGCACCCGTAGAGACCTACCACTCTGATGGAAAGGTGCTTAACTTCCCCTTGGCCAAAAAATGCATCTCATACAAGACCTATAAATGGTTCCCGGTCACGCTCTGTGTCACGCCGCCAAAGGAGAAAAAGGCTTTGGCATCCCCCTGTGAGTTTCCATGATTGGGACAGTGTGCACCCCCATGCCGGCCATGCGGGCGCGCTACGCATTGCGGGGCACGAGAAAACGACAGCACCCATCCCTGCTAAAGAAAGGGTGATCATTCATTCTGAGAAGAGGAAAAGGCGCCGAGGTAGGGATTTGAACCCTAGCTCCCCGGATGGGGAACTGGCTCTCAAGGCCAGCGCGTTTGTCCGAGCTCTGCCACCTCGGCATGGGCAGCATGCATCCTTTTTTATGGACATTTATAAACCTTACCATGTGACGGATTCATCGGGTTTTTTGCCCGCGAGCCAGAGCAGATACTCGGTCCTGCACGCCGATTCGAGGATGGACGTATAGGAAAGGGCGTCCTCAAGCAGCTTGGCATGAACGAAGGACCCATGTCCGCGAAGGATGACGCCCTTGTAGTCCTTGAGTGCCTCGGCAACGACACGTGCCGACTCATCACTGCCTACCCCCAGCTTAGCGTCGACCACGGGAATGCGGTGAAAAAAGTATGCGCCTTCAACATTGCGAGGAACGATACTGTCCACAAGCATGGACATGGCTATGGCGTACGGAGGATGTGCGTGCACGATGGCAAGCGCCGGCGTCTTCTGGTAAATGGCACGGTGAACCTTTATCTCCGTGCTTGCCAGGAGGATGCCGCTGTCATCCTCATAGACACCGGTCTCGACAATGTCGCCATCACGAAGGTCGCCCACCATGGAGCCCCTCCGCGTGATGGACAGCCGGTCCCCCGACCGTGTGGACATGTTGCCCGAATGCGAACCGACGATACCAAGCCCGAACAACGTTTTTCCAATGCGCTTGAATTCCTCATACATGGTCCAATCCCACCTCAGCAAGCTTTTTCTGCCGTGGTCGCCCTTGTTCGTCCCATCCCCTGGCACGGTAGTAGTCCGGGAGCATCTCATGAAGGCGGCAGACATGGCCCGCCGATGGCCCAGAGGGGACGGGTTCGTGTAGTATCCGTGATGGAAGGGTATCATCCTCGCTGGTGAACCCGGCACGATTGTTGTAGAGGCGCTCAAGATTCCATATTCTCTCACCCAGGCGCAGCAGGCCCTCCTCGGAATAGTCGACGCCCGTTACGCTGGAGAGCAGGCGGGAGTAATACTCCTCCGAAAGGGCGAAGGACGTGAATCGGCACATGCCAATGCTGTCCACTGCCGCGTTGAGGTTTTCCAAGACGACCTCGAGCGAGACTTTTTCGGTGGTTAGCGTACGGTCGAGCAGCTTCGGAATGCCCAATATCTCTGATGCTAGGATGTATGAGCGCAGGTGGCACGCGCCACGATTCGATACGGCGTAGGCAAGACCCATACCCTGTGCTCCCCGCGGATCGTAGCCGGGTAGCTCGAGGCCCTTGACCGACATGGAAAGGTCGGGGGCCCCGCAGGCACGAGCAAGGCGTGCCGAGCCCTCTGCAAGGTCTGCGCCCGCGCCCGAGCGCCGCGCGATGTCGTTGATTAGCGGAACAAGGGCGTGGGCATCGCCAAAGGATGCCGATGCGGCATAGAGCCCCTTTTCTGAGAGTTCCATGGCACACGCGATGGTGGCGCCGCATGAGATGGTATCGAGCCCGAGGTCGTTGCACGCCTTGTTCGCCAGCGCGATGGAAGGAAGGTCATAGATGCCGCAGTCAGGCCCGAGCGCCCAGACAGACTCATATTCAGGCCCGCGGGTCACGCCCTCCCCCGCCCGTGTCAGGCGGTCGCATTGGATGGGACAGGCAAGGCACGCCCGCCGCTTCACAAAAAGCTCGGTATTGATTGTTTCTCCAGACACCAGGTCCGCCTTGTCCGTGTGCGAAGCCTGGTAGTTCCTCTGGGGAAATAAGCCCATGGTATTGGTGATGTTGACAAGGATGGGTGTTCCGAAGGCGCGCAGCCCGCGCGAGGTGATGGGATTTGCCTCAAGAAGCTTTCTTGCCTGTTGGCACACGAATCTGAGCTGTTCGCGGTCGGCAATTTCGGTGCGCCGATTCCCCTGGAACACGATGGCCTTGAGACGCTTTGCGCCCATCACCGCCCCGAGGCCGCCGCGGCCGAAGACGCGGAGGTCGTCAGTGGAGATGGTGGCATAACGCACGAGGGACTCACCAGCAGGGCCAATGAGGAGGATACCGGGGGCGGGACCGTACCGGGCACGGAGCGCTTCGGCCGATGACGGGATGTCCATGCCCCACAGGGAGGTCGCGTCCTCGAATGAGATGCCATCCTCGCGGATGACCACGATACACGGTGTATCGGAACCTCCCTCGATACACAGGGCGTCGATGCCGCACGCCTTCGCCTTGCCGGCGATAAATCCCCCGCAGTTGCCGTCACAAATCGTGCCCGTAAGCGGGGACTTGGAGACGGCACACATGCGCCCTGCGGTGGGCGCCGGCGTACCCACAAGGGGTCCAATGGCAAAAACGAGTGGACAAGAGGGATCGTACGGGTCGATGGAGGGGGTAGCTCGCTCAAAGAACAGCCGGACCCCAAGCCCTCGCCCACCGACAAAGTCCTCGTAAAAGGGAGTTGTGGCAAACAACGCGGTCCTGTCAGACAGCGATACGTCTGCGACCCTGCCCGACCAACCAAACATGGGCCCACCACGGCGGAAGCTTATTCGATCTTTTCGAGCTCGCTCAGCACTTCCCATATGACCGTGCGTGTGTGCATGGGCATGTTGGGGTCGTTTGATATCTCGTCGAGCAGCTCGATTGCCGAATATGCCTTTACTTTGTCCTCAACGCCCTTTTTCTGTAGTTCGGTAATGGCGTCAGATGCGGCCTTGCGGATGTTCCGGGGAACCATCGTGTCTGAGACCACGTAATTTTGCATGTAATCAATCAAATTCTGTATTCTATTCATCGATACCACCCTTTCGTACCATGAACGGTCCGTTCAAAAAGGTTTCTCTTTATGGTGGCATGTACCACGCAACAACCGAAGGAACATTAATATACCTACTTAAATATATTTCTATCACGAAGAATCGGTGATTCCATGTATATCAAGGTTTACGAAGTGCTCCAAGCGGCGGATTCGCCGCTGACAAAAGAAGAGGTTGCAGAAATGACCGGCCTCCCCGTGACTAAGGTGGCCCTCAACCTCCTCCGGCTCAGGGAAGAAGGAAAGATACAGAGCTTCTCCGACGGCGAGACCACGAAATGGGCAGTTAAGTCTGCCTCGGACGATGAGAAAAAAATGGAAAAACGCATGCTTTCCTAAAGCGATGACAGGTCCTTCTGATACGTGATAAGTTCGTTCACATACTGGATTTTGAGGTCGAGGTAGTCCCTATCCTCAATCTCCCCCTTGGACCGCATGCCCTCAATCTTTTCCAGCGATTCGTTGACGCGGTCTATCTTCACGGAGAGGACACGTATCTGCTCTTTTTTGTATTCGTCCGGCGACTTGCGCTGGATTACCAGTTTGTAAAAATCATTGTAGAGCGCCTCGAGAGACTCAAGAAAATCCTCCGCCTCGGGACTCAGGTAGTAAATGACCTTAGCCCTGCCTTCCTCTACATAGGACTCCTTCTCCACCAGCGAGGCGTCGATGAGGAGCTTGAGGTGCCGCTCAAGGCCGCCGCGTGTGAGGCCCGTAATCTTTTCCATGTCCTGCGGCCGCTTGCGCCCTTCCTTGAGCGAGTCCAGTATCATGAACCGATACTCGTTTGAAAGGGCCGACAGGGCGTCAATAAGCATGAACCTCGTTTCTCTTTTTTGTATATATATTTTTCTGTAACGAAAAAACTTTATATAATTTTAAAAAACAAAAAAATATCAATGTTTATTTGTTTTTCAGTAAAATTATCAATAATTAATCAAGAAAAACTTAAATAAGATGATATTCTATCTTATTACAGAAGGATTTATGTAAGAGGTGTCACAGAAATGGAAGGACTGTCAGTACACAAGGTCGCCTTTGCCGTTTTCTCGCATGTGAAAAGGCAGAGCACCCCGCACACGGCTCCCCCCCATACCATCGAAAAGGATGCCGCATCGCGTCTTGAGCACGCATGCTGCGACCGAAACATCTTCAACGTGCTCCTGTAAAGGGGAACGGATACCGGAAGAGGAAACATTAATATGCCAGCAAAAAAAAGGAACCAGCAGGTGGACCCGTGGCTGTAAAGGACAAACTGGAACTGGAACGACTTCTCTCTATCCTTGAGGATCTCGAGAGGATGTACCAGAACGGGGAGATACGTGAAGAGACGTACCGCGAGATGAAAAAGAGCTACAAGTCACGGATTACCACGCTCCAGGACAGGATCATGGACATGGAGCAGCCTGTTGCCGAGGCCGTTGACGATGCGAGGGAGGCACTAGGTCAGGCCTCGGCCATGATGGCGCAAAACGTCAACGACCTTCTCAAAAACACCATGCGGCTCCTCAAAGAGCAGCTCAAAACCGCCGGCATAGAAGGCACGGCACGCAAATACAAGGCCGACGAAGTCATCCGCCTTCCCCTTGAAGACCTGTCACACCCGTTCATGGTGAAATGCCGCGTTGAAAAGGGAACGATATCCGTTGTACCAGGAATGGGTTCAGAGGTCGTATGCACGGTGGAAAAGGCGGTCAAGGACATGCTGGGAGAAGAACTGGCACGAAAGAAGCTTGACCGAATTGACCTTTCATATTCGACATACATGCATGACACGGTGCGCGTCATGAAGCTTTCCCCCTCGGGCCCCCCCTCGACCTCCGTTGCCATCACCGTGGCCATTCCGCCAGGACTATCAGCCGACTACGAGCTTGTGGTCGAACACGGCTCCGCCACCATGGAACATGTGGCTTTTGGCACGGCCACGCTCAAGACGGAAAACGGCAGCATCGAGATGCGAGACTGTACGGGGGGCCAGGCGTCCCTTGACACCGAGACCGGTTCCATCACCCTTGAGCGTGACGCCATCGAGCACTGTACGCTTGAGACGGAAAACGGCAACATCAAGGCGGTAGAAGCCAGGGGGCATACGTTCGAGGCGCGAACGGAAAAGGGCAACATCACCGCATACGAGTCGTACGCCTCATCCACCCTCGAGACCGAGCTGGGTTCCATCAAGTTCAGGCCGGATAACGACCAACATTCCTGCACGCTCAGCTCAGAGCTTGGTTCCATCAAGATCATCGTGCCCGACCCGACAGACCCATGGCATATCAGGGCGTATGTCGAACGGGGTGCCATCCGCAACGACACACCGCTCGAGCGCCGCATGCAGGGTGACAACACCATTCTTTCCTCACCTGCGTACCGGGACGGAGGCATCGACATCTCCGCCACGACGGAGCTTGGTTCCATACGCATATGTGGCATCAACGACGAGTGTTAGGGCCACTGCCGACCACAACGCTTATGTAGGGTCGCATCCTAGATGGCGGCATGCAAAAGGTAACACGGTTTGGCGTTTCTGTGCCCACAAAACTCATCAAGCAGTTTGATGAGGTAATAGACCGGGAACGCTACAAAAATCGGTCGAAGGCAATCACCGAACTCATCAGGAGCAAGGTGAGCGAGACCGAGTTCTTCAAGGGTTCCCATGTTCTTATCGGTACCATAACGTACCTGTTTGACCCTTCCGTCCGTTCCGTGTGCGCACGGCTTCACGAGGTAACGGCGACATCAAAAGCCCATATCATATCAACGACGACAACGGCAACGCAAAACGAAAAGATGCTTGGTGTCATCATCTGCTCGGGGGACTGGTTTGACATCAAGGACACGTACCGGCTCGTGAACACGGCAAAGGGCGTCATCTACTGCAACACATCGTTTGCAAATCCCTTTATTGAAGAATGAACCCGCCATGCATCTCGATAGATGCATGATTCCGGCTTATCCACCGCACGTATGCATCAGGGGGTATTCGCAGGGTGGGGTGTGCAGGGTCCTTGACACCGCAAAAGGATGGTTCCTGTAGAGAACGCGACTAGGCACGAGCTAGAGGGATATCATTTTTTCGAACGGTAAAAGCGGGTACCAGGACCCGTTCTACCGTCTTATGACGCCGACCGAAAGCGTGCCTACGGACGCTATCCTGGCGGAAAGAACGTCTCCCTCCTTGATGGGGCCCACGCCCTCGGGCGTTCCGGTGGCGATGATGTCGCCACGCTCAAG
>JAHKLV010000119.1 GCA_020854925.1 Candidatus Methanofastidiosia archaeon
TCATGCGAGGCACGAACCACACACCGAACCGGTGTGGAGATGGAGGCGCTTGTGGGTGTCTCTGCCGCCCTTCTTGCCATCTGGGACATGGTGAAAGCTAATGAGAAGGATGCGAAAGGTCAGTATCCCTCCACCACCATCGAGAATATCCGCGTTGTCAGGAAGGAGAAGTGATCTCGTGTCTGCATCGTCTCACCGACAGCACGCCCCCAAGGCGTTCTCTTTTTTTGTCATTACCATATCAGACTCATGCTCGCGCCAGGAGCGCGAGGACCTCTCGGGTCCCCATATCATCGCGGCGCTCGAAGGCGAACACACCTTTGTCGGCTGTACCACCGTCCCCGATGACAAGGCGGAGATAGAACAGGCGGTCCTCTCAGCCGTTCTTTCCGCCGATTGCGTCATCACCACCGGGGGGACGGGCATCACCCGACGGGATGTCACCATACCTTCCGTCCGCCCGCTCCTAGACCGGGAGATAGTGGGATTCGGCGAGCTCTTCCGCCGCCTCAGCTACGACGAGGTGGGTCCGGCAGCACTCATTTCCGGCGCCCTTGCCGGTGTTATCGACGAGACGCTCGTCTTCTGCCTTCCCGGCAGCCTCGGTGCCGTCAGGCTCGGCACGGAGCTTATCCGCCTGGAGGCAGGGCACCTGCTCCGGCATGCGAGGGAGTGAGATGGGCGCCTTCAAGCGGCTCATGTCATATGGGGAGGCCCTCTCCGCCGTCTGCGCTGCGCGCATCCCCCTTGCCTCGCGTGACGTGGCCACGACCCAGGCCCTTGGGTGCCTTTTGGCAGAGGATGTCGTTGCCCCTTCTGACTCTCCGCCCTTTGACCGCGCCGCCATGGACGGCTACGCGGTGCGGGCTGCCGACACCTTCGCGGCAACGGCCGGTGCACCGGTCACCCTCCCCCTTGTTGCATCCCTTGCCGCCGGAGACGTTCCCTCACAGGCGCTTCACGCCGGCGAGGCGATGCGCATCATGACGGGCGCCCAAATGCCTCCAGGCGC
The DNA here is from genome assembly GCA_020854925.1 of Candidatus Methanofastidiosia archaeon. Taxonomy (GTDB): domain Archaea; phylum Methanobacteriota_B; class Thermococci; order Methanofastidiosales; family NM3; genus JAHKLV01. The sequence goes on from JAHKLV010000119.1 coordinate 1,013, forward strand.
CGATGCGGTGGTGATGCAGGAGCATGCCGTAGAGGTGGCAGGTTCCGTACGCATGACCGCTCCCGTCGTTCCCTTGACCCATGTGTCACAAAGGGGCGAGGACATTGCCGCAGGTGCGACGGTGCTGGCCGCAGGCAGCCGCCTCTCCCCCCACGCCGTGGCGCTGCTCATCTCCCTCGGTGTGAGGTCGTGCCGGGTGTGGACCATGCCCTCGGTGGCGGTCGTCACCACGGGGGACGAACTGGTGGCATACGGCGACGAGGTGCCTGCGGGAAAGATCATAGACTCCAACGGCCCCATGCTTTCCGCGATACTGGGACGGTGCGGCTGCCCTGTTACCTATCGTGCCCATGCCCGTGACTCGCCGGACGAGATTACGGCTGCGCTGGCGGCTGCACGGGCGATGGCTGACATCGTGCTTGTCACCGGCGGCAGCTCCTTTGGGGAACGGGACTATGCTCAGCGCCTCGTGGCGGGCCTTGACATCCACGGCGTTGCCATCAAGCCGGGAAAACCATTCGGATTCGCCCCGGGGCCTGTGCCGGTCTTCCTGCTTTCCGGGTATCCTGTGGCCGCGTTCGTGCAGATTTATCTCTTTGTCATACCGTACCTTGAGGCGCTTACCGGCGCGACGATTTTGTCCCGGGTGACGCTTCCCCTCGCCGAAGGCGTTTCAACATCTCTCGGCCGTGCTGAGGTCGTGCGCGCCAGCGTGCGCGACGGCACGGTGGTCCCTTTGCGCCGATCCGGTTCCAGCAGGCTCACGTCCCTTGCCTGGGCGGAGGGGTACGTCCTTTCGTCGCCCCTGCGGGAGGGAATGGGCGAAGGAGATAAATACCTCTTCACCTCCTTTTTAGAGTGATGAAGACCTATGTATTTCTTTACGACGGCTTCGCGAACTTCGAAGTGGCCGTTGCGGCCATGCTTCTGCGCAAGCGCGGAGACGTCCTCACCCTCGCCGCCACGAAGGAGCCCGTGGTGTCGGAGGAGGGATTCACCTTCCTTCCCGACCGTTCGCTCGACGAGACATCGGCTGAAGACATGGACGTCTTAGTCTTTCCCGGGGGAGCGGTCCGCCCCCATTCCCAGGACCCCCGGCTCATCGCCCTCGTGCGGGCAGCCAACGAACGCGACGTGCTCATTGGCGCCATCTGTGCAGGACCCCTCTTTTTGGCAGATGCGGGCATCCTTGAAGGGCGGCGCTGCACCTCCTCCTTCGGCCCCGCCCATGAGCTGCGGGCGGCCTTCGCGGACGCCGACCACCGCGACGCCTTTTTCACCGTCAGGGACGACAACATAGTGACTGCCATCGGCAGCGCCTACGTGGAGTTTGCCATCGTGCTCGGGCATGCGGCGGGCATCTTCGAAAGCGATGCCGACGAGTGCGAGACATACGCGTGGCTCAAGAACGAGCAGTAGGTCGGGACTGGTACCATGGACTCGCTTCTTGCCAGGTTCCCCCACCGCCCAGACTATGGCGGAGGCAGCATCGTCAACCTCATGGCCACCATTGCAGGCCATTTCGGGGTGGAGACCGGGTTTGCCCCGCTTCGGGGCGCCTGCCTTCCCGACGATGGCTCAACGGTCGTGCTCCTCGTTGTCGACGGCTTAGGATACGAGTATCTCTCTACATCAGGCCGCCACAGCGCCCTCTTTCGCCATGGGTCCTGTTCCCTCACGTCCGTCTTTCCCTCGACGACCTCGGCAAGCCTCACGACGTTTGCCACCGGCCTGTGCCCCCGTCAGCATGGCATCACGGGCTGGTTCATGCACCTGCGCGAGCTCGGCATGGTGGCAAAGGTCCTGCCGTTCACCCCCCGCATCGGGTCATGCCCTCTGGAAGACCTTGGCGTGCGGGCTGAGGACATCTTTTCCAGCAGGCCCCTCTATGACCGTCTTCCCGTCAGTCCCCACTATGTTGTCCACGAGATGTTTCAGGGCTCTCCCTACACACGGGCCATGACCGGGGGTGCCACCGGCCACTTCTATGTCGACCTGCCCGGGTTTGTGGAAACGGTCCGTTCCGTGGCTTGTGTTCCCGCATCGCGGTATGTCTACGGGTACTGGCCACGCTTTGACACCCTTTCACACATGCATGGCATCGGTTCGGAGGAGGCGGCATCCCATTTCCAAGAGATAGACGATGCCTTTTCGCAGCTTGTCGAGGGGCTTGAGGGGTCCGGAGCGACGCTACTTGTCACCGCCGACCACGGGCTCGTGGACATCGCGCCGGATGATATCGTGCGGCTTGACGACCACCCCGCTCTTTCGGACTGCCTTGCGCTCCCGCTCTGCGGCGAGGCGCGGGCGGCGTATTGTTATGTGCGTCCCGCTCGGGTGGCTGACTTTCTCCGCTATACTGAGCGCGAGCTTTCCGATGTCTGCACCTGCGTTCCCTCTGCATCGCTCGTTGAGGGGGGCCTCTACGGCCCGGGAGAGACGAATCCCCGTCTTTACGACCGTATCGGCGACTACGTGCTCTTCATGAACGGTTCTCATGTCCTTGTCGACCGGCTTCTCGGGGAGCATGAACACACCATGGTGGGCTACCACGGTGGCCTCTCCCGCGGCGAGCTGGCGGTGCCACTGGTGTCGGTACGGACGTGAAGTGGAACGTTTATTAAGTGGGCTGACACCATACGGTAGTATGCGCACGCTGTTTGACAGGGCGCGCCTGGGCACGCTCTCCCTGAAGAATCGCTGCATTCGCGCAGCCACGTGGGAGCGCATGGCCCGGGCGGGCGGTCACCTTTCCCCTGCCCTGATGAGGATGTATGCCGAGCTGGCCGAGGGGGGCGTGTCGCTCATCGAAACGGGGTATGCTTCCATTTTCCCTTGGGAGCAACCGAATCCCGGCATGATGGGCATGCATGACGACCGGCTGGTGGAAGAGTACGCCGTGCTGTCGGGCGTGGTCCACGACGGGGGTTCCCGCCTGGCCATGCAGCTTGCATACGGCGGTTCCCAGACTCGGTATCTTCCCTCATCGCGCCTCATCTGGGGTCCGAGTGCCGTCAGGCATCCCGCGTCTGGCGTGGTGCCTACGCCCATGTCCATACGGGATATTGGCGACCTTGCCGAAGGATTTGCCGCAGCCGCGGCCCGTTCGAAGGACGCCGGGTGTGACGGGGTCATGATCCATGCTGCGCACGGGTATCTGCTGGGGCAGTTTCTGAGCCCCCTCTTCAATCGCCGCACGGATGACTACGGAGGACCGCTTCCCAACAGGGCCCGAATCATTCTCGACGTGTATGGGGCGGTGCGAGAGGCGGTCGGGCGCTCGTATCCGGTGCTTATCAAGATCAACTGCTCAGACTTTGTGGATGGTGGCGCCACCTTTGCCGACAGCATGTACGTATGCAGGGAGCTTGACAAGCAGGGTATCGACGCCGTAGAGGTGAGTGGTGGAGGGTTGCCCCCCGGTGCAGGCCAATCCTACTACCGGGACTACGGGGCCTGTCTTTCATGCCTTCTCTCAGCGCCTGTCATTCTCGTGGGCGGGAACAGGGACCCCGTGGAGCTCCAGCGTATCCTCGAGGACACGAAACTATCCTTTTTCTCTTTTTCACGGCCGCTTCTTCGGGAGCCGGGACTCATAGCGCGATGGGAGCGTGGCGACCGTTCCCCCGCCGCGTGCACATCGTGCGGCGAATGCTTCCATGATGAGGGGAACTATTGCCCGTACCGATGACGTTACGCGACCTCCCCGGCATGCCTCTTAAGCACAAGAAACGAGGGGTAGTCATGGCACAACCACCCTGTACCACAAGAGAATACGATGGTCGTTATGAAATCGCTTCTCATGTCTTGTCACTGCGCAGGCGGCTCAAGCGGTATATCGCCGCTCGGCAGTCCATGACCCCCTTTGGCGTTCCCCTTGTGGCGCTCTGTGCGTTCAGGGCACAGCATGCACTCACCCTGAGGGAGCTTGAATCGCTGCTCTCCCTCCTTTGGAAGAAGGGAGAGATCCTGCAGCCAGAACAGCATTATTATGCCGTCGTGGCTCTGCATACAAACGAATAGCGGTCTAAAAGGCACAGGGGCGGCGGTCAGGTATGCAGCGCAAGGGCGCCGTTCCCTCACGCACGTCCTTTGAGACATAGAGCGCGCAGTAGCATGCGCCATACTCTTTCAGGTCCGGGTCCCGGTACGAGCAGGGGCAGATGATGTCTCTGTCGCGCTTGATGTCCCCCGTGGCGAGGCGGCAGGGGCAGGCCATATAGCCGTAGCGCCCCCTGTTTTCCAAGAGGCCGGCAACGAGGGCACGAACGGTGTCCTCGTCCCCGTTGAGGTGGTATCCTTGCACCTCTGCGCCGCGGGCTAGCGCCTCGTGCACCTGCCTGATGCGGTCGTCATTGGAGTCCGTTAGAGCGCCCCCTGTATCTCATCCTCGTTGTATCCGATGATCACCTTTTCTCCAACGGTCATGGTGGGAAAGGAGAGGGAAGGATTCAGCGCCTTCACCGTGTCGATGGCCTCCTTGCGCTCGTCTCCCGAAAGGAGGTCGACATAGACGTACCGGTATGCAACGCCGAGTGAAGCAAGGTACTCCTTGGTCTTGCGGCACCATCCGCACGTGCTGAGGGCATACAGCGTTATCTGGGCTGTTTGCTTGCCTGGAACTGTCGTGTATTCCATGGTGTGCACCACCACACCTCGTACGGGGAAGTAGAAAAAGCCTTTCCTCAAAGAAGCGCCGATACGCCCATGGCAATGAAGAGAATGCCAAACACCGCGAGGATTGCCACCGATGAGGCGGTGAGCGCCCGTTCGGCGCGGGGTCCGAAGCTGCGTGACGAACGGTGGGTGGCAAGGGACACAAACCCCAGCCAGGCGGCGTCACACCCCTCGTGCACGATCACGAATGCCACGAGCCCCACGGCACCAAAGGCCAGGGCGTCGATGATAAGCGTAAATCCCACGGTCAGCCACCAGATGATAAAATAGGGTGAAAGCGCGCTGAGCACCACGCCGGTGAGCATGCCGCGCCTCCTGCATTCCTTTGATGGACAGGTCGTTGCGGTGTCGTAGGCGAGATACAGGAGGACGGCGCCTCCTGCCAGGGAAACGGCGGTACGGAGATTCTCCGTTGCCGCCAGGGTGCCAAACGCTGCCAGCGCCATGATGAGCGGTATCTCCACCACGGCGTGCCCCGCGGTGATGTGGAAGCCGGCATAGCGATTGGTGCGCCCTTCGGCGATGGCTGCCGCGAAGACGGGTCCGGGTGCAAGGACGCCGCTCAGGGAAATGAGGACGACACTGGCGATGAACGCGTAAAACTCCATCGAACCCCCTTGCACCAGCAGCTATTAAAACCTATCCCGGGGCGCCGCGAAGGGATGCCGTCACCCAGACATGGCCAAGGACCGCCCCTGCGAGATTGCCCACCACCATGGCCCACCAGATGTGCGTGAGCGGACCCTCTGCCACGGTGGCAAGGTACCAGGCGAGGGGGAGCACCACCACCCATGAACGCACCACCGCGATGAGCAGCGGCGGGCGGCCGCGACCCATGGCCTGGAAGGCAGCCGCCGAGACGGTGGACAGCGGCACGAGGGGGTAGACGAGAACGTTAATGCGCAGGTAGGGCACGCCCATGGCACGCACGGAGGCGTCGTCGACAAAGACCCGGTAGATGGCTTCGGGGAACAGGAAGAACACCACGGCGCACACCGTCATGAACGGGATGAGCATGCGGTAGCAGTACGAGCGCAGCTCGCCGACCCGCGCCGCGTTGCCGGCTCCCCAGTAGTATCCCGCCGCCGACACAAAGGCCCCAGCAAGCCCGAACATGGGGAGGAACGCCAACGACTCCGTGCGGAATCCCACGCCGAAGACCGCGAGCGCCTCGCTTCCATACGTGGAAAGGATGCTGTTCATGAAAAAGAGCGAGACCGAATACGAGAGATGCGAGAGCGATGCGGGCAACCCCACGGAAAGGATGGGTACCAGGGTCTCCAGCCACCTTAGTCTCGTGGCCCTGTGAAGGTCGATGTCACGTGCATCCCTGCGCAGCACGTACCACAGCCCCATACCCAGGGAGAGGTAGCGCGCAACAACGGTTGCCA
>JAHKLV010000110.1 GCA_020854925.1 Candidatus Methanofastidiosia archaeon
ATTCATGTCGTGGAACCAAAGCTGTGCACGAACGCATCATGGCAAGTAGCTCTTTAGTTCGTTCTTTGTTGTTCTCAAGCGCTATATATGTCATTGCGCCGGTGGGGAGATGATACAGGTACGCTCCGCATATCTCCGCCTTGTGGGCATAGGCACACAAGAGACCCCTTCCCATGGCCTCTGCTATGAGGTGTCCAGGGACCTCATCTTCGGGATAGAGCCTTTCGACGAGACATACGGGAGCGGGTACGCCGTCGTCCCACACCACGGCGGGTATTCCCCCCTTTAATCGGTGGGCGAAGTCGACAATAAAGCTTCCCGGAGTCATGTGCTGATCGATGGGTGCAGACGCTTCCATCATTCGTTCGGCTACAGGAACGAGACAGCCGCATACCTCTTTTTCTACGCGCTCATGATCATACGCCATAATCGTTTCCGCATGGCGTGCCACAGAGATGGCAAAGGTCTTGTCGAGGAGGGAAGCGGGTGTATCCGCATCATCGAAGCCATCTAGAAAGCGCCTCAGGAGAGCGGAAAACCCCTCCCCCACAAGCTCCCACAGCACCGTGGCGGTGGGTGCGGGCATCACATGGCTTGTCATTAGTCCGTATTTCCACGGGCATTCCCCAAAGGCCCTCATCTCTCGTACGGTGATGAATCGATGCGATACCACCGCGTTCACCTGAGGATCTCGAGAGAAAGATCGAGCGCCTTAACCGAGTGGGTAAGCGCCCCGAGCGAAATGATGTCGACACCCGCCTCCGCATAGGCGGGAAGCGTTGTAAGGGTGATACCCCCCGAGGCCTCAAATAGCACCCTGTCATGTCCCTGAGCCCGAATCATCGCAATGGTCTCACGTATGCGTTCCGGCGTCATGTTGTCAAGCAGGATGATGTCAGCACCTGCCTCGGCCGCTTCGAGGGCCTGAGCGGCAGTCTCAGCTTCAACTTCTACCTTTTTTGTAAAGAGGCGCTTTTTGGCACGGTGCACCGCATCGGTAATGCTCATGCAGGCAAGGTGATTGTCTTTGAGAAGGTACATGTCATCGAGGCGCCAGCGGTGCGGATCCCCTCCCCCAGCGAGAACGGCTTTTTTGTCATACGTGGGGAAGAGTGTTTTTCTTGTGGCGGCAATGCGTACACCCGGGGCCGAAATCCTGCATTCCCGTACCATGGTCGTGATGCCTGACATCCGTTGAAGGACGTTGAGCGCCGTCCGTTCCACTGAGAGAATGGTCTGAATGTCGCCCTCTACTTCCAAAACCTTCGTCCCCTGTGCAACGGCCTGGCCCTCTGTGACACAGGACGTTGCATGAAGCGAGAAGGCGGAGAGGAGCTTCATGACGATGTCAAGACCTGATACATATCCGTCTTCCTTGGCTACAATGGCCGCTCTGACGGTCCGTTTCGGCAAGAGGGCAGCGGTGATGTCCTCCTGCCCAATGTCTGCAAGAGCCAGCTTAACCAGGGGGCGAATGACCGGATCCATGGGATGTTGTTGTCACCGCACCTTAAATTGTTTGGGGTTGGACGACGGAAAGGATGTATACCTTGTTGTACGGGTTTGAGGTGTCCTGATACACTATTTCAAAGGCGCCCGATGAGAAGAACTTTCCCCAATCCACGGGTACTCCGAAATGTGAATACTGGTACGCTCCCAACCACCCCCGGGATACCATGTTGTCCGATATGTAGATGTGTGTGATGCCGTACCGGTCAAGCAACGCGTAGGTAAGCGCAAGGTCGTCGGTGCTGTAGAGCGTATAGATATCATCCTGTACCTGTGCGGGCGCCTTGATGTATTCGTTAAAGTCGATGTTTCGTAACGGGAAGAGCCCGCCGATGAGCGACCTGCCAGCACATACGCCGCTAAACATCTGTCCGGTGTAGTAGTCTGCCACGATACGGTCGCTGAGCAGTGAGTTTTCACGGTACCAGACTGCTGCATGGTAGTCCTCGATTAGCACACCGGAGTTCGTTATCTTGAAATCCATGTCGTAGTCGGGCATGACGGCTCCCTGAAGGCTGAGGTAGCCCAGGCATGCGATGAACACAAGGAACCCGGTCCCGTAGGCGGTCCTGTGCTTACGGATCTCGGTGATAAGCAGTGCGCCAAGCAGGGAAAAGGGTTGGGCCAGGAAGATATAGAATCGGTATCCTTCTAGCGGCCGTACGGTTGTTTCCCACATCAGTCCGTATTCTTTCACGATGGAGAGGATGTTTTCGCTAAAGACCTCGTAGAGCATGAAGATGGTCCAGAAAACGAGGAATGTTTCATACCGGTGGGATATGATGTATTTGCCTACCTTTCCCCGGAGCTGATACACAAACAGCGTGGGGATGGCAAGCAACGCCGCGACCGCGATGGGTTGCGTGCCCCTTGCATACGTCTCAAGCGTATCGCCGAATCCCATGGCGCCGGGCGTTGCGAACCAGGTCATCCCCACCACTGCTACGAAGGACAAGAGGGTAAAGAGTGGTGTCGCTTCGGGGGTCACGTCGAGTAAGGGGGAGAAGGCTACCGCGAGGAGCAGGAACACGGCGATAACGGCACAGAGCGTCCCTAGTGCCATGGCGTCGGAGCTAAACGCCGTTTGCACGCGCACGAACGTGTTTGTCCACGCGCCGGCGTTGCCCGCATTATGCGCAAAATAGCCCCCTATGACCGCGATGATACCGGCTGAGGCAAGGGCGGTGAGGGCAGCCGATACTTTTGACAGTTTTGCCGCCATAACGGCGACGATACCAAACAGGAGTGCCAGGATGGCAACAACAGGGACGGTGACCGTCTTTCCCATAAAGATGCCGCACACTACCGAAAAGAGGAGCGCAAGGGCCACCATATGCGGCATGTTGCGTACCGAACGGTCGTTGACATAAGAGAGGCGATCGACGAGCACGTATCCGAATCCGAGGAATCCTAAGAGCATGAAGGGGGCGCCATACGAGGTGAGGTGCGAGCCGAAGGTTTGGAGCAGCGTCGAGGTGGTAATGATAAAAATCCACCAGTAAAAGAGCATGTCCGGAAGCCACCACCATGCTGATATGAGTAAGCTTATCCCCAGTGAGATGAGTGTGAATCGAATCTCGTTTCGTACCGGTCGGCGGTCAACTTTTCGTGCAAGGACATACATAATCATGAGCCCTACGACGATGAAATACGATAGGTGGGTCATGAAGGTGATGCCGAGCAGGATGCCCGTGGCGATGGCCGCACGTTTCGAGTAACCATACTGTTGCCGCGAAAGGTACACCAAGACGACCGGTATGGCCATGAGCGTAAACACCTGCGGGTCTGCTATGGCGCTGTAAAGGATAAACGACGGTGTCACCGCCAGAAGCAGGACTGCCAATCGTGCAACGCCGCGGTCATACCATTCCCTGGCGAGGAAGTAAAAGGGAATCGGGGTAGCCGCTTCGATGAAAGGGATGATGCGCGTCATGACGGTGGGGAGGTCGAATCCGCTCACGACGGAGAGCCCGGCAAAAAACACCATGGAGAGGGGCGGATACCACAGGGGAACGTCGCCGTAGGGGAGGTACCTGATGTCTGGCACGGGCAGGGCGTGGAAGTCGAGGATGTATTGCGACATGCAGATGCGGTACCATACGTCCCCGAGAAATACGGGAAGATGGCTATCTACCTCGAGCTTGGGTGCCAGACGCACAAAGACGCCAAAGGCGTAGATAATGAGCAGCAAAAGCACGTCGTGTTCCCGTATCCATGTTTTCAGTGTGCTTGCTTCCATGGTGTCCACTTATTCCTGTGTCGCGGCGCCAAGGACGTCATCAACGAGGATGCCGTAGATGTCTGGATTATCATTGGATGTGTCGGTCTGTATGCCGTCAAGGTCGTTTCGCCAGTCAACCCATACAATGTAGTCCTTGTAAATATGCGGTGTTTCCTGGTCTGAGATGCGTTCGGTAACCTGCACCTGCACACCGGTCTCGATGGCGTAGAGCATGATATCCTTGTTTCCGTTGCTGTCGTCTTCCCACACGATATACGTCCCGTTGATGTGTGGGCTTACCTGGTTGCTTGACCCGGACGATACTTGCACTTCTCTGTCGGTGTTCAGATTGAACATATAGATGTCCCAGTTCCCTTTCCTGTTGTCCTCCCAGACGACATACTGGGCATAGATGCGTGGTTTAAACTTGATGGAACGTCCAGTAGTGATTGTTTTTTCCGTACCCGACGCGATGTTGTAGCTGAAAATGTTAAATTCGCCAAATCTGTTGTCTAGCCACACGATGGTGTCACCATAGATGCTTGGCGATGTCTGGAACGGTTGGAGCCCAGGGTCTTCTACGGTGATGCGTGTTTCCATCGACGTCGAGATGTCGTACAGGTAGATATCCGAGTTCCCATTACGTTCATCCTCCCAGACGATCCGCTCATCGTAGATGGCGGGATTGAGCTGTGAATTTGGGTCCGTCGTCACTCTTGTCAATGCTGCGGTGGAGAGATCAAAGAGATAGATGTCCCAGTTGCCGTTCCTGTTGTCCTGCCAGACGATGCGGTCCCTCCATACGGCGGGATTGCGCTGGTCGGCTGCATTGCTCG
>JAHKLV010000086.1 GCA_020854925.1 Candidatus Methanofastidiosia archaeon
GTGAAACTCCTCATCGCACTCTTTGACACGCCCTTTCTCTACGCGCTCAAGCGACTTAGCATCTTTGGAGAAGGTCAAGATTCCTCGTCGTGAGGTAGTGGGCCGTCCGCCTGTTCAGCACGCTGAGGGAAGGGTCCGGCCGCTGGATGAGGGCTGTTACGGCCCGTGCCATGGCATCGGGTGCAGCCTGGAGCACCTCGTAGGTACGCTCCTTTCCCACCGCTTCCACGGCGCCGGCAAGACAGGCGTCCACCATCTCGGACATGACGTTTTCCTTCACCTTTTCGCGTGAATACCCCCTGGCAAGGAGCCGGGCCATGAGGGTGGGCGGCGGGCACCGTACCACGAAGACGATGTCGCATTCGAACAGTTCCGCGTAATGTGCGTCGATAAGGACGTCAGCGTACCGTGCCACATGGGCACGTACCCGGTTCTCGTCAACGATGTCTGTCTGGCGCGCTTTGTCGTGCGCCAGGACCCACCCTCTCTCCTTGGCAAGCGACGATACGTCAACGTGTGAAATCCCCGTCATTTCCGAGACACGACGAGCGAGCGTCGTCTTTCCCGTCCCGGGCGTTCCCGAAATGCCGACCCTCATGAGCTGCTGTGCATGAACTCCCGTATCTCATTGATGAAAAGCTCGAGCTTGCTGTACTGGAGCTCAGATATTGGTTTGGGGTGGGCGATGTCGTTGCGGATGTGATTGAGCTCAATGAGACGTGCCTTAATCCATCCTATGTTGACGAAGTATCGCTCAAAGACCTGTCTCCAGTTGTCGATGCCCTCAAGCTCGTCCTTGTAGAGAATAAGGGGCACGTAGAAGGAAAAGTCAGCATAATAGAGCAGCGGCATGAGCGACTTTTTGCGCAGCTGGGCGTTTGCCCTTCGCTGCTCGCATTTTGTTTTGACAAAGGCGGGGACGGCCGCATCCCACCAGGCGTCACCATGCACGGCGCGAAGCGAGGATTCCAAAAAGTCGTTGAAATCGTGCTCAAAGGACGAGAGAAGCTCGTACGCTGAGGCATTGTTCTTTTCCTTCTCCTCCTTCTGTCGTTCGAGGATGGATTCCACGGCATGGACCACCTCCTCCTTGCGCAGCGGCTTGTTGATAAGGTAGTCCTCGGCGCCGCTTCTCATGGTCTGTACCGCCGTTTCTTCGCTTCCGTAGGCAGTGAGAACGACAATGGGCATGTCCTTCTCCTTTGCCTTTATTTCCTTGAGCACCTCCATGCCGCTCTTTTTGGGAAGCATGAGGTCGAGCAAAACAAGGTCTGGCTGCTCGGAAAACGCCTTATCCAAGGCTTCCTCCCCGTCTGTCGCTATGATGAACTCGTACTGCTTCCCGGACAGGAATGCCTTGAGAAGCTTGATGTTGTCAGGCGTGTCGTCAACGATGAGTATTTTCTTGCGTGCCATTCGAATCGGTCTCCTCGTGTGTGGTGGGGAGGGTAAAGGAAAATGTCGATCCTTTTCCCATCGTGCTCTCGACCCAGATCTTTCCGCCGAGCATCTCCACGTACTTCTTCGAGATGGCAAGCCCGAGCCCCGTGCCCTGGAACGTGCGGGTGGCGGTGCCGTCTATCTGCCTGAACTCGTCAAAGATGACGTCGTAGTCCTCCTCGCGTATGCCGATGCCCGTATCGGAGACGGATATCTTGACAAAGTCCCCCGTTTCATCAAGATACGTAATCCTCGAAGTAACTACGCCTCCATGTTTATTAAATTTGATGGCATTTGTTAAGAGGTTGATGAGGATCTGCCGAAGCTTGGTCTTGTCCACTTCAATCTCCGGCTGGACCTCGCTTTCGATGACCATGGTGATGTTCTGCTCTTTCGCAAGGGGGGACATGAGCTTGTATACGCGCTTGAGGGCCTCGTCGACCTTTACCTTCTGGTAGACGATCTCCATCTTGTTTGCCTCAATCTTGGAAAGGTCGAGCATGTCGTTGATGAGCTGGAGTAGGTTCTCACTATTCCTGAGGATGGTCTGGAGGTAGTCACGCTGCTCCTCTGTCAGATCCGGTTCATCAAGAAGGACGTCGGAAAAGCCGATGATTGAGTTGAGCGGCGTGCGCAGCTCGTGGGACATGTTCGCGATGAACTGTGACTTGAGGCGCGAGGCCTCTCGTGTCTTTTTGTTGGCGTTTTGCAGCTCCTTGACCAGGGCATTGAGCCGCTCGTTTGCGAGCTGCAACCTGCGTGTCCGCTCCTTGACCTTGTCCTCGAGCGCCGTATAGGCGTTTTGCAGTTCGGCCGCCATCTCGTTGAAAGAGGTGGCGAGGAATCCCCATTCGTCTTCTGATGAGACCGGCAGCTGGTAGGTGAGGTCGCGCTTTGCAATCTTGCGCGTGCCGCGGACCAGTTCCGAGAGCGGGCGCGTGATGGTCCTCGTGACGATGATTGCAGCAAAGATGGACATGAAGATGGCTACGCTTGTGAAAAGGAGAAAGGCGTTGGTAAAGGACCCGATGTTCGAGAACACGACGTTACGGGGTATGACCTCCACGAGGACGAGGAACTCCTTTTGCTGTGACGGATTCAGGAAGAGCGGGGTGTAGGTGACAATCCA
>JAHKLV010000195.1 GCA_020854925.1 Candidatus Methanofastidiosia archaeon
CATTGCCAGGGGCGGTGACCTTTCACACAATCGCAAGCTTCTCGAAGATCCAGACATCGCGGTCATGAGCCGGCCGTACCCGCTGGACGACACGCTGGCCAAGATAGCCCGCGACAACAACGTGCTTCTCGAGCTCTGCTTTGCCGATGTGCGCGCCGCTTCGGGTTATGCGAGGTCTCGGATGCTCCAGTCACTCATGCGGACGGTTTCCGTTTCACGGAAGCGCTCAGTACCGCTCGTGCTCACAAGCGGGGCAACCGACGCGTACTCCCTCGTGACGCCGCGCGAGCTGGCTGCTTTCGGGACGGTGCTTGGCCTGGACCCATGCGAGGCGAAGGCAGCGGTGACCACGGTGCCACAAACCTTCTTCCAGGGGATGGTGCGGTGAAGTACAAGATGCCGAAGTCCATGCGGGAGAAACGCCGCTATCTCGAGGTTCGCATCGTCACGCCTTCACCCGTTGACGAGGAGGGGCTCAGGCACGTACTGTGGGAGGCGCTCCTCGGTGCGCTCGGCGAGGTGGGCGCAGCCAAGACCCAGGCGTGGGTGCTCGAATGGGACCCTGCAGCGGGAACGGGATTCATCCGATGCGCCATACCGTCCGTTGACGAGGTCATCTTTTCCCTCAAGACGGTGACTGCCATCGGTGGCGCACCAGCAAATATCATCATAGAGGGCGTTTCGGGCACGCTTAAATCCCTTCGCACGACGCCGCCTGTCAAGTAAATTTAAAAAGGGATTGATTCAACATTATTAGGAAAGCGTGATAGTGATGGTGATGAACTGGTTCTGTGGCGCGCGTGCCGAAGGTGCGCCGTGCGCCGTTGGGTGTACCGTCTTGTGTGGTGAGTTGCATGGTCTCCATAGATGACGCTATCATCGCGCGACTCAAGACCCACGGCGAGAAGTTCGAGGTGCTTGTTGACCCCTACAAGGCACGCAAGATAAAGCAGGGCGATGACCAGGAAGATTTTCTGGCTTCCACCTTTGTCTATAAGGATGTAAGTGCCGCGGACAAGGCGCCCGACGAGCTTTTGTTGAAGGTCTTTGGCACCGACAACGTCGTGGAGATTGCACGTACCATCATCACGAAGGGCGAGGTGCATCTCACCAATGAGCAGCGCAAGGAGATCTTCGAGGAGAAACGCAACAAGATTATCTCCTACATCGTGAGAAACGCCGTAGACCCCAAGACCGGATTCCCGCACCCCAGAATCCGCATCGAAAACGCCTTTGAGCAGCTCAACATCCACATTGACATATTCAAGTCGTCGGAGCGACAGACCGACGAGATTGTAAAGAAGCTGCGCACCGTGCTGCCCCTCCGCTTCGAGACACGTGACATGGCGGTCAAGATTCCGTCCGCCTATGTGGGAAAGGCCCATAGCGTTCTCGCTTCGTTTGGCACGCTCAAGCGTGAGGAATGGGCACGAGACGGCTCGTTGCTTGCCCTGCTCGAGATACCCGCAGGCCTGCAAAACGAGTTTTTTGACAAGATGAACGCGCTCACGAAGGGCGACGTTGAAGTGAAGATAATCGAGAAGAGATGATATCATGGAATTGCTGGTCAACGAGCGAGAACTCGTGGTCCCCGGAACATTGCTTGCCACCGGTGCGTACAAGTATGGTGGGGGCGTGGTGAAGGAAGGAGAATCATACTACTCCACCGTCCTGGGACTGTTTTATTTCGACGAGGCAAAGACCCTTGTCCGCGTCGTTCCCCTCGAAGGCAAGTACCTGCCAAAGGAGGGCGACAGCGTTGTGGGGAGGATATACAAGGTGCTTCCGGGCAAGTGGCTCGTGGACATCAACTCGGCGTACATTGCGTCTCTTGAACCCAAGAACGCCCTGCACGACCGTGTGGAGGACCTTTCCCGTATCTACGACGAGGGGGACATGATCTTTGCCAAGGTAGACTCCGTCAATGAGATTTATGACGCTACTCTTTTCACCAAATCAATGCCGTACGGCAAGCTGCGGGGGGGCACGATAGTTGAGATTCGCTCCACGCGGGTGCCGCGTCTTATAGGGAAGAAGGGTTCCATGATCTACATGATCAAACAGGAAACGAAGGCCAAGATACTGGTAGGGCAAAACGGGCTCGTATGGATAAAGGGAAGAAAAGAGATGGAGGAGCTTATCGTACGTGTCGTCAAGATGATTGACAGGGAAGCCCACATTTCAGGCCTTACCGACAAGACAAAGGAATTCTTGAAAACAGAGATAGAGAAACTCAAAATCACAGGTGATAACTGATGGAACGATGTGATGGAAGAAAGAAGGACGAGTTACGCAGTATTCACATGGAGGTCGGCGTGCTCAAGCGTGCTGACGGTTCAGCGTATGTGGAATGGGGGGCAAACAAGGTTTTTGCATCCGTGTACGGCCCGCGTGAGGTCATCCCCCGATTCCTTGCACGAAACGACCGTGCCGTCCTGCGGTGCAAGTACAATATGACGCCCTTCTCCGTGGAGGACCGCAAGCGGCCCGGCCCCGACCGCCGGTCCATTGAGATAGGGAAGGTCACCGCCGGTGCCCTCGCCCCTTCCGTGCTCTTGGAGAAGTTCCCGAATTCGATGATAGAGGTCGCCATTGAGATCATGCAGGCGGACGCCGGTACCCGGTGCGCAGGCATCACCGCGGCGACGCTTGCCCTCGTCGACGCCGGTATACCCATGCGCGACCTCGTGCCCGCATGCGCCGCGGGAAAGGTCGACGGAGAGGTCGTGCTCGACCTCTGCAAGGAAGAGGACAATTCTGGCCAGGCGGACCTCCCCATCGCCATGATGCCACGGACCAATGCGGTTACCCTCCTCCAGATGGACGGGGAGATGACCGAGGAAGAGGTCGAGGAGGCCATTGCCCTCGCCCAGACCGGGTGCAGGCAGGTCTATGAGATGCAGAAGGCTGCCCTCGTATCCAAATACGGCGGAGGTGATGAGTGATGGACGCAGTGGCAAACATCAAGCGCCAGTTTATCCACGAGCTCGCTGCAGCCGGCAAGCGCGCCGACGGCAGGGGAATGCTCGAATACCGAGACATTAAGATTGTACCCAACTACCTCAAGAAGGCCGATGGCTCGGCATTTGTCGAGCTTGGTGACACGAAGGTCATCGTCGGTGTCAAGTACGACGTCGGAACGCCGTTCCCGGACATCCCCAACGAGGGGGTCATGACGACATCGGCCGAGCTTGCCCCCATGGCATCCCCTGACTTCGAGTCAGGTCCGCCAGGCGAGGACGCCATCGAGCTCGCCCGCGTGGTGGACCGCGGCATCAGGGAATCGCACGCCATCGACACCGCCAAGCTCTGCATCAAGCCGGGCGAACTGGTGCGTATCGTCTTTGTGGACATCCAGATTCTTGACCAGGACGGCAACCTCATCGACGCCTGCGGCATCGCCGCCATCACCGCGCTCCTGACCGCGAAGATGCGGGTCTACGACAGCGAGGGCAATCCCACGGACACCGTGGAACCACTCCCCGTGCGCAAGATCCCCGTGCCTTGCACGTTCGCGAAGATTGCCGGCTCCCTCATGACAGACCCCCAGGTGGATGAGGAAAGCGTGCTTGACTCGCGCCTCACCGTCACCACCGATGATGAGGGCTACATCGTCGCCATGCAGAAGGGTGAATACGGAAGCTTTAAATTGGAAGAGATAATGGAGGCTGTGAAAATCTCGAAGAGCGAAGGCGCGAGAATCCGCGAGATTATCAAAGCCGCTGTGAATGAGAGTGATTAGGATGACAGGAAGCGTAGGACGATTTGGCAGCAGGTACGGCCGCAAGATTAGGAAGCGTGTGGTCACTGTTGAGAAGCGCATGAGGCAGGACCACCCCTGCCCCTCCTGCGGGAGGAAAACCGTGCGCAGGACGAGCACGTCGGTATGGGAGTGCACCAAGTGCGGCGCGAAGTTCGCCGGCGGCGCGTACTACCCACAGACCCCTTCGGGAAAGACCGCCCGCCGTGTTATCTCCAGCATGTCTGAGGTAGAATCGAATGAGTGAGGCATTTAGCACGGACGATGAGCCCAAGATGTACAAGTGTATCAACAAGGAGTGCAAGGCCGAGCTATCCCTTGCAGACCTTGAGAACGTACAGGGCGTCAAGTGTCCGTTTTGCGGAGGCAGGGTGCTTATCAAGCTGCGTGCCCAGGACGGAAAGCGCGTGAGCTGTGAATAGATGCTCCTTACCACCTCACGAAGAACAAGCCAGCGGACCCGGACTTTTTGCCGGGAGCTGGCATCTCTTTTTCCCTTGTGCGAATACTGCAATCGGGGAAAGAAGGGCGTGCGCGAGCTTCTCGACGAGGCGCTCATGCACGGCCACACCCGTGTTCTCGTAGTCCAGACACGAGACGGCAATCCCTCCTCTTTCGGCCTGCTCATGCCCGAGAAGGGGCTTGAATGGGTCGATGAGGTGCCCATCACCGCGCGGACGCGCCGGGACCTTGGCATCTCGCAGCGGGTCATGCCGCTCATGGAGGATGGCATCGTCGCCGTGGAAGACCGTGTCGGCTACCGCCGGTCGGGGCGCATCGCAGCCCTCTTCGGTGCGGCGCTCGAGGCATCGGAAGGGGATACCGTCATGGTCCTTGAACCCTGCGAGAAGGGTGTGAGGATATCCTTTGTGCGGCCTGACATCTCTGAAGAGCCGGTGGGTCCCCAGATAACGGCGGTGCTCGCACCATGATGAAGCTGCGTATCGAGCTGGCCGATGCGGAGGCGAGAAAGTTCTATGAGGCGCTCGAACCCGAGATTGCATCCGTTCCTTACAAGAAGACGCGCTCTCGCATCACCGTGGAGGACGGCCGCCTTGTCATCACCGTCGAGGGGGATGACCTTAGCGCGCTGCGCGGTACCTTCAACTCCTACCTTAACTGGCTGCGCATCGTCGACGAAAGCTTTTCCTTGTAAGCGATGCATTAATATACGGCGGCAGTGAGGAACACCTATGGACCCCCTTGCCATCATCTCCCAGGTCCTTGCCATCATGTTCAATGTGGCAGAGACGGTTGCCTCAGAGATTTCTGCAGCAAGCGAGGGGATTGTACCTCCCGAGGCGGTGGGCGTCTTTAGCATCGTCATTCTCCTGGTGCTCCTGCGCCTCGGGTTCGACTTCACGAAAAAGGTGGTAGACATCCTTTTGGTGATTTTTGTCATTTACCTTGCCTTAGCCATCATACCGAATGTTGTGTGAGGGTGTGCGATGATCTATATCTGGACCTATGGTTGCACGTTCAACACGAGTGACAGCCAGACCATGCGGCATTTTCTCCATGATGAGCTCACCGACGACCTGGAACGGGCGGATATCGTCATATTCAACACGTGCGGGGTGAAGGGGCAGACCGAGCACCGGGTCCTGCGCGACATCGCGGGGGTCATGGGCACGAAGAAGGTCATCGTGGCCGGCTGCCTTCCCCTCATCAACGAGGGGGCGATACCTTCCGGCGTCGATGCCGTTATCGGCCCCGACCAGATACCACAGATACGTGATATCGTGGCACGCGTACGGGCGGGCGGCAGGGTGCGTGACACGTCTCCCTCCAACGCCGAACCCGTGCTGCTGCCCCGGGAGGGTGAACCGCCGGTGGGCATCGTTCCCATCTCCCTCGGGTGCAAGGGGTCATGTACCTACTGTGCCACACGATTTGCCCGCGGGCGCCTGCGAAGCTATGCCCCCGAGGACATCCTGCGGACGGTCTCCCACCTCATAGAGGGGGGATATCGCGAGATAGAGCTCACCTCACAGGACACGGGATGCTACGGGGCAGATATCGGGACGTCGCTCCATCTGCTCCTTTCCTCGTTGGCGGCCCTTCCGGGAGACTTCCGGATACGGGTGGGGATGATGAACCCCAACCATGTGCTTGACGACCTTGACGACCTTGTCTCCTGTTTTGAGAACGAGAAGCTCTACTCCTTTGTGCACCTTCCTGTACAAGCGGGTTCGGACCGGGTGCTTCGGGACATGAATCGCCACTACACCTCAGCAGAGTTCCTTGACATCGTCGATGCCTTCCGCACCCGCATACCCGACCTGTACCTTGCCACCGACATCATCGTCGGATTTCCCGGTGAGTCTGAGGCGGAGTTCGCCGAGTCCTGTGACCTTATCCGCGCATGCCGTCCAGACAAGGTGAATGTGACGCGGTATTCGGCGCGCCCCGGCACGCCGGCGGCGGGCATGAAGCAGTTCCCCGACCGTATCAAGAAAGATCGCTCCCGTATCCTTACCAAGCTCGTACACCAGCTGTCATGGGACATCAATCAGGCGTATGTGGGTCGGGAGGTCCGGGCCCTTGTTACACAGGAAGGAAAAAAGGGAAGGCGCATCGGGCGCCTGGACAATTACAAACCGATTGTCGTCGATGGGCCCCTTGGGTCGTTCGTGACCTGCAGGGTCGTTAAGGCGACCTCGACATACCTCGTGGGCGCTTCACCTACTCGAGATGAGCAGCATCATAGAGAACACGATGAGGGCGCATGAGTAGAGCATCATGGACGTTTCCCGTGCCACGATGGCCCCGATGGAGGCGAGGGCAAACGGTTCGGACCCAAAGAGTGTTGCCGCAGCAAAGATGGCAATCCCCAAGGCCATCAGAAGGTAGCCCAGGCGGGCCCGGTGTGTCTGGTGTTTAACCTTTTGCATGTTGCAATCAATACAGTATCGAAATGAACCATATTTCACAATACCAACGGCTCCCAACGAACTAGTCTTGTATGGCAAGACGGATATCTTCCCGCTTCACGGTCTTCCTGCCGGCATGCTCTGCAAAGATGACTGCCTCGCGGGCAATCTCAAGGCCTTCTTCTTCCAGAACTTCCGCAAGGCGCATAGCTGCCTCGCTTGACACACGCTCAGCGCCGGACTTCCGGATAAGCTTTTCAATCGATGCCTTGGCAAGTATCATCGTACCACGATAACCCTTCTCAATTGAGATATATAAACGTTATCATTCGATACTGCTCCCTTGGTCTGACATGATGGATTTGATGAGAATGCAGGCATGCGAGGGGGTAATGGCCTGGCCGCGGACCTCGCGCATTACCCGCTGGAGCGAGACTCTTCGCGCGT
Organism: Candidatus Methanofastidiosia archaeon; assembly: GCA_020854925.1. GTDB lineage: Archaea > Methanobacteriota_B > Thermococci > Methanofastidiosales > NM3 > JAHKLV01. The sequence continues at coordinate 7,081 of JAHKLV010000195.1, forward strand.
GATCTCTCCCCGCATGGGCACGGGCAAGGAGCGCGCATCCAAACACCGGGGACAGGTGCATGCCTGCTATCGACGCCAGCTCGTCCTTGGAAAGGGCAAGTGCGGCAGGCAGGTTGAGAAGTACCACCTCCTCGTCTACTGCCAGCGACTGTGCGCCGACCGAGAGCATGTCCCCATAAGCGACGATGTCGTACCCCTCAGCATGCGCATGCGCACGCACGGCCCGCTCGATGGCATCATGGCACTGCCCGCAGGGATGGATGGCGCCTTCTGCCACCTTGGCGCGCACCGCTTCCATGTCCTCCGGTTCAGGGATGCGCACCAGGGAAACGCCCAAGTCGTCCGCCCTGGCGTGCAGCCCCCCCGTGTCATCGTGTGCAACGACGACCGACGCAGCCGTTGGATTGAGGCCAAGACGTTTGCAGAGCACAAGCGTTGCCGTGCTATCGACACCGCCTGACCATGCAACAAGCGTTCGCAGTCCCGAATCAGGTGCCGTGACCCCCGTCTCGTAGGATGACAGGGCTCGGGCGATGGCGGGCGAGATGGCCTCTGCACGCCTGGCGGCGTTTGCACGACGGTACGACACCGAGAAGGCATCGCGGCGGTATTCGCCATCCATACCCACCCCCTGCTCCGGCCAATGGTCGAACACGGTGCGGGCAGC
>JAHKLV010000059.1 GCA_020854925.1 Candidatus Methanofastidiosia archaeon
ACGGCCACTGGTATGCGTTTCTCAGGCCGGTGTTTCTCCGGTTCCTCCGCTGGTCGTCGCCGACAAAGTCGCTCTTTGGCCGCCTTGGAGACTATTTCGCGCAGGACATGCTCCGCCTCTCGTTCACCTTCCAGTCAAAGTACCTGGGCATGTCACCATGGGACTGTCCGGGCGCGTTTACCATCATACCGTATGTCGAGCACGCCTTTGGCATCTTCCATACCATCGGGGGACTGAGTGCCATCTCCGATGCCATGGCCAAGGTTGTTGAGGAGGAAGGCGGGTCCCTGCGCCTCGAGACGCCCGTTAAGAAGGTCATGGTCTCAGGTGGGACGGCCCGCGGGGTGGAGCTTGCGGATGGGACGGTCTTTGAGGCCGACGCCGTGGTGGTGAACGCCGACTTCGGCCATGCCATGACCACGCTCTTTGACAAGGGCGCCGTCCCGAAGTACACGCCTGCATCTCTCGAAAAAAAGAAGCTATCCTGTTCCACGTTCATGCTGTATCTCGGGGTGGACAAGGTCTACCGCGACCTTCCCCACCATACCATCGTCTTTGCCGACGACTATAAGGCAAACGTGGACGATATCTTCCATAACAGGCGCCTCTCAGAGGACACTTCGTTTTATATACGTAACGCCACGCCCCTAGACCCGACCCTGGCTCCCGAGGGAAAATCAAACATCTACGTGCTCGTGCCCATTACGAACACGAAGGCAGGCATCGACTGGGAAGCGGAAAAGGGCCCGATGCGCCGGCGCGTGCTTGACGCCATCATGGCAAAGACCCCGCTTACCGACCTCGAGGACCATATCGAGGTGGAGCACATCATCACGCCCGACGACTGGGAGCGTTCATATGCCGTCTACTGCGGCGCCACGTTCAACTTGGCGCACAACCTCGGGCAGATGCTCTACTTCCGCCCGCATAACCGCCTGGAGGGCGTGAAGCGCTGCTACATCGTCGGCGGCGGTACGCATCCGGGGAGCGGCCTTCCCACCATCTACGAGTCGGGCCGCATCTCTGCCGACCTGCTCATGCGCGACCTGGGTGGGTAGCATGAATCTTCTCGGCTTTACGCGGCTCATGTACATGATTTATGGAAAAGGGCCGGTTGACCTGGACTTCATCCAGGGACAGGGATTGCTTGCCGTGAAGATAGGGCAGATCCATGCATTGCGCATTGACTTTCTCGACCCGGAGAAATGCCGGCAGCTTGCCCAGTTGTACCGGCACACCGCCTCGCTTCCCGCAGAGTCGTTCCACCGGCTCATCGCGGAACATGCCCCCGAGGGGTTTCTGGACGCCTTCGACTCCATCGAGGAGACGCCCTTTGCCTCGGCGTCAATCGGCCAGGTACACCGTGGGCGGCTCAAGACGGGTGAAGAGGTGGCGGTAAAGCTGGTGAAAAGCGACTATACCACGGACTTTCGAAAGGACGTCAAGGCCGTTGAGATCTTCTTCAGGGCGCTTATATCCTTTTATCCCAAGCTCAAGCGCGTCGCCAATCCTCTCGGCATCCTCGAGGATATCCGCCGCTACACGCTGAGCGAGCTCGACCTTCGCAACGAGCTTCGGGGCCAGGAAACGCTTCGTGCCCTCTATGACGAGCTTGGGGGCGACTACGACCTTTCCGGCCTAGGATTCCTCACCATGTACCCCGAGCTCTCCGGCGAGAACGTGCTCGTTTCAGAGTACATCGACGGCGTCACCCTCGACGAGATGCTGGAGCAGGGCACGCTCACCTACGAGCGGCTCCTCAGGATCTTTTTCATCGTTGGTGTCTACATGTTCCGGGCTGGCACGTTCCACGGAGACATACACCCGGGAAACATCATGGTGCGAAACGGCACGGAGCTCGTGTTTGTGGACAACGGCTCGCTCGGGTATGTGGAAGGCAAGATTAAGGAGGGGCTCTTTGCGTTTTTCGACGCACTCAGCCACTACGATTTTCCCCGCGCGGCCACGTGCCTCAACAAGATGTCCGAGCGCGAGCTTACTGGTCAAGCGTACGACCGATTCTTGGCCGCCTTCCTTGCCGTCTACGAGGGGTTCGAGGGAAAGACCGTGTCAGAGGTAAGCCTCACGCGTCAGATGATGTTGACCATCAAGCTTGGTGTCAACAGCGGCATGGAGTTTGACAAGGGCATGTTTTCCGTCGTCAGGGCGCTTATGTACCTTGATGGCATGGTACTGCGCTGTGCGCCCGACGCCGTCCTCATGGAGGACATCCGCACGTTTGTGGAGTCGCTGCAAAAGGATTCTGGCTAGGATAAGTAGTATTTTTGCCAACCTTTTTATGAAGGGAATCCAATAGTATCTTGGTGGAATCATGCTTTCACATATACCCATAGACCTCTCGAAAGTCCGTTCCGAGGACATTAACAAGGAAGTGCTCCGTGCCGCCATCATTGCGGAGCTTGACGCCATCAACCTTTACGAGGAGATGGCACATATGGTGACGAGCGGTGAGATTCGCGCCATCCTTCTCGACGTGGCTCGCGAGGAAAAGACCCATGTCGGCGAATTCCAGGCGCTTCTTCTCAAGTTCGACCCCGAGCAGGAAGCGGAGCTGGCGGCCGGTAAGGAAGAAGTAGAAGAGGAACTTGGAAAAGCATAAAGAAAAAAAGGGGATAGGCCATACCTATCCTACTCTACGGCAATCTCACGCTCGTCTTCCCACAATCCGTGGATGTTGCAGAACGAAATAGCGTGCAGCGTTCCGGGGGCACTGAGCGACACGACAAAGGTCGCTGAATGGTGGGTGTAGGCGGGGCCTGTGTTCGGCCCTTCGGGGGATTCCCCGTGAGCGCAAAATTCGCATCTGCCCAGGTTGAAGACAAAGGGACCGTCCTTAGGCTTGAAGAAGAGCGAGATATACCTGATATGGTGCTCCGTGGTGTTGGGATGGGCAACTTCCTTGCCGATGGCCGCGGTAACCATGAAAGGTTCCCCCTTCTTTACCTTTGCCGGCGCCTCGATAACAGGCACATGTTTTTCCTTTTTCCAGTCTGATGTCTTGATATGCTCTCCAAATGTCATGTGGATACCTCCATACTTCATAGGGCGTCAAGACATATAATAGTTGCCCAAGACCTACTTCTTGTCGACGACCTTGATGATATGCCAGCCGAACTGTGTCTTGAACGGGCCGACGACAGCCCCCTTCTCGGCATCAAATGCAGCCTGCTCAAACTCGCGCACCATCATGCCGCGCCCGAAGTATCCGAGGTCTCCACCGCGCTTTCCCGAGGGGCATTCCGAATATTGCTTGGCGAGGTCCTCAAAGCTGGCGCCACCCTTTATCTTGTCGTAGAGCTCTTGAGCCTTTCCCTGTCCCTTCACGAGGATGTGTGATGCCTTGACTTGTTTTACCATATGCGGTCCTCCTGTATTTTCTAGTGCCTTACGGCCTAGTACACATCATCCTCCGTGGTGGGCTGTTTCGTGTAGTTGCGGTCGATCTCTCCGGCCATGTCGACGAAGCCATTAAGGATGAGGGTGATGTTTGAAGCGTATTTTCGTGCCTGGTCGAGAGAAGCCTCAGGCTCGGTGCCCGCCTTTTGTGCGTTAAGATATGCCTCAAGCTTTACGAGAATGTCGGCAACCTTTGCGTACTGGGTTGAGAGCTGTATACCCATGGTCCGGTCGATGTTCTTTTGGGAAACCGCCTTCATAAACTCCTCGAGCATGTCCTCGAATTCCCCGAGCAGGCGAAGTGATTCCGTTGCCTTCGTGCGGTCAGGAAGATTGTTGTAGAGGGTGTCCATGCGGGATTCGATTTTCCCCGCTAATACGTCTTTCACTTTGTTCACCGAGGTTCCTCCTTGTATATTACGTGTAATTCCTTTCTCCGATGACTATAAAAGATGTTCGTTTGGCAACAATACAAATATATCGTAGCAGGAGAATGCAATACCATGGCATGGAAGCCTATGGACCCCATCAATGCAGAGAAGCTTGCAACAGCAGCCTCAGCGTTTGCCTTTGACAAGCGGAAAATGTTTGGATATGACGTATATTTTGTCAATGGCAACATGGCTGCCGGCATGCATGGGTCCGATCTTTTCATGCGATTCTCTTCAGACGACCGAAACGTCGTACTATCTGAAGTGGATGCCGCTCAGCCGTTTGAGCCGCGCCCGGGATTAGTTATGAGGGAGTATCTGACGTTGCCTTCGACAGTGCTTGACGACACGAGACGGTTAATGGAGCTTTTGTCTCGCTCATTTACCTATGTATCCTCCCTTCCGCCCAAGAGGCGAAAAGGTTGAGTCCGTGTTAGGTATCCTTAACGTTGATAGTGGCGTGCATGCGTACCTCAGGGCGAATTGAATGTGCGACAAAACACCCCTTATGCGCCAGTGCAAGGGCACGCTCCGTCTTATGGCGGTGTCGTTCTTCCGAGATTGCTATCACGATATCGAGGTCGATGGACGTAAAGACGTAGTCCATCCCTGCAGGAGATAAGATGCCTGTGGCATGGCATGTATATGCTTCAAATTTTACCCGCATCTTTTCTGCCACACCGAGGAAGTATGCCATATGGCACGAGGCGACAGAGGCTACGAAAAGCTCCTCTGGACTAGCTATATGGCGATGACCGAAAAACTCGGGAGCTACGGCAACTTCGATGGGAGGGGTCTGTTCATCGTGAAACGCTATTACGCCTTTCTTTTTTTCTTTCCATGAAACGGTGGCATGGTATAGGTGTTCCGAAGGGGGCATCAGGGGGCACCCCCGTTACGGGCCTTCGTGAACGTGGAAAAGATAAGGGGCATTCGTTTGGTCTTCATACCCCCTATATGGAGCGCGGGAATAAATTATTTTCTTTTTTCCATGGGAAGATCCCGCTCACCATCGAGGTATTTTCCCATGGCTATGGCGAGGGTGAGTGCCTCTTGTCGCACCTCTTCCTGAACATAGCCGTCGTTTGCGAGCTTGAAAAGATATTCCCGTGCTTCCTTGGTGTTCATGGTAAAGAGCCCTTGTAATGCGGCTTCCTTCTCCTCGGCGGTGGCACGGTAACGCTTTGCTGTTTTATAGAGATCACTTGCACATTCCATAGCTATCGGTCCAAAGGCGGCGTGTACCTATAAAAACTATGTCCCGACGCCACGATGCACCAGTCTTCGGGTGGTCCCCTAACATACGAACATCTCTTAGGATCTGCTCCCAAGGGATGCACGATGTTTTGTGGGGTGGTGCAAAGGGGGTACGATACTAGTAAGGCAGCTTTAACAAGATTCATATATGTGCATCTTGTGAAAGGGTATCATGAAATCATTACTCATCGCACTGTCTCTGGCCTTCATCGCCTTGTGCGGTGGGTCGCAGATGCTCCCCTATGTCCAGTCGCAGCACTATGTGGACGTGCTTGAGATGCACGAGGACAAGAGGAAAGCAAGTAGTATGTCTCCCCACCTTGGGCTCTCTAATAGTGGAACGGACGCC
>JAHKLV010000200.1 GCA_020854925.1 Candidatus Methanofastidiosia archaeon
AGTACCTCATGGCGTCGCTTATCCTGTTATTCTCCGCCAAGGCGTATCGCGCCCTCGGCCTCGGGCACGGCATCAGCGAGATAACGGCGGTGCCCTCCAAGGCGCTCCTTGCAAGGACCAAGTTCGAGGGAGACTACACCGCTTACTGCGAACGGGTGCGTAAGCAGATTGAAGCTGACTTTGGCGCGCTTCTCGGAGGTGCCTAGCATGAAGGAATACCAGACCATTTCAAAAATAGCAGGGCCCCTCGTCTTCGTGAAAAAAACAGAACCGGTGGGTTACAAGGAGGTGGTGTCCCTCACGCTTCCCGACGGCACCACGAAGCGCGGGCAGGTGCTTGACACCTCCAAGGACCTCGTCATCGTCCAGGTCTTTGAGGACACCACCGGCATTGACAAGCACACGTACGTCACCTTCTCGGGCGAGATCGTGCGCATGCCCGTTTCCGGCGACATGTTCGGGCGCGTCCTCTCCGGCATGGGCACGCCCCTTGACGGGGGGCGCGACATCCTCCCCGAAGAGCGGCGCACCATCCAGGGCGATGTCATCAATCCGTACTCGCGAAACCTTCCGGACGAGTTCATCCAGACCGGCATTTCCACCATCGATGGGATGAACACCCTCGTCCGGGGGCAAAAGCTTCCCATCTTCTCGGGTTCGGGCCTTCCCCACAACGAGCTGGCGCTCCAGATAGCCCGCCAGGCGACCGTACGGGACGAGGACGAGTCGTTTGCCGTGGTCTTTTGCGCCATCGGCATCACCCAGGAAGAGGCCAAGCAGTTCATCAGGGAATTCGAGCAGACCGGGGCGCTCGAGCGCGGCGTGGTCTTTTTGAATCTCGCAAGCGACCCGTCCATCGAGCGCATCATCACGCCCCGCATGGCGCTCACCACGGCAGAATACCTTGCGTTCACGTACGGCTATCATGTCCTCACCATCATGACCGACATGACCAACTACTGCGAGGCGCTCCTCGAGATCGGCGCCGCACGCGAGGAGGTCCCCGGACGGCGGGGCTATCCAGGATACCTTTACACCGACCTAGCCACCATCTACGAGCGCGCGGGGCTCATCAAGGGCACCAGCGGCTCGGTCACGCAACTGCCCATCCTTACCATGCCGGGCGACGACAAGACCCATCCCGTTCCCGACCTGTCCGGCTACATCACGGAAGGCCAGATCTTTGTCTCCCGCTCGCTGCACCGGAAAACCATCCGCCCGCCCGTGGACGTGCTTCCCTCGCTTTCCCGGCTCATGAACAACGGCATCGGCAAGGGAAAGACCCGCGAGGACCACAAGGCGGTATCTGACCAGCTCTACTCGGCCTATGCGGAGGGCCTCGAGCTTCGCGGACTGGCGACCATCGTGGGTAAGGATGCCCTCACCCGGCGGGACCAGCGGCTCCTCACCTTTGCGGACGCGTTCGAGAAGCACTTCGTGTCACAGGGGCGTGATGAGAACAGGAGCATCGACACCACGCTCGACATCGGGTGGGACCTGCTTTCGGCCCTCCCCGAGGACGAGCTCACCCGCATTCCCGCAGACATGCTCAAGACCAGGTACCGGGGTGGCACGCCTGCCGGCGCGTGAGATCATACCCACGCGCTCCGAGCTCATTGAGCTCAAGCGGCGGATAGTGCTCTCCGAGACCGGCTATGGCCTCCTCAAGAAGAAGCGGGACGCCCTCATGCTCGAGCTCTTCAAGGCCATCAAAAAGGCCAAGGATGCGCGGAGGGAGCTGGACGAGGCGTACGCCTTGGCCCAGGAGAAGATGGCGCTGGCACAGGCGACAGACGGGATAGCACGGATTAAGTCCGCCGCCTTCGCCCAGGCAGCATCCCCCGATATCTCTGTCGAGGCTCACAACATCATGGGGATATCGGTGCCGCGCATCACCGCCACAAAGGTATCCCGCACCGCGCAGGAGCGGGGATACGGCATAGGCGGGACGTCGTCGCGCATCGACGAGGCGTGCCGCTATTACGAGATAGTGGTGGAAAAGGCCCTTATCGCCGCAGAGACCGAGACCGTCATACGGCGGATCCTCGCGGAGATAGAGCGGACAAAACGCAGGGTCAACGCCCTGGAGTTCAGGATTCTTCCCGACCTGGAAGAGGCACGCCGCGTCGTGCAGACGCGGCTCAACGAGCGGGAGCGCGAAAGCCTCTTCGTGGTCAAGAGAATTAAAAAGACCTTGAAAAAATGATCAAAGCTCCTCGATGGCCACGTCGATGACCTCAGGGATGGACTCAAGCTCCTTTTTCACCTCACGAAGCGTGCAGGTGCAGTCGGAGAGGTCGAGCACCTTCACCGACGAGTAGACCGTTTCCTCCACAAGCCCGCCCTTGCCGAATACGATGTTAATGCCAAGGTTCCCCAGGACGGCATCGACCCGCGCGTTCGTTCCGGGCACGTTTCGCAGCAGCACCTTGAGCTCGGCCGCCTTTGACGAAGGGGTCATGAGCGGGCGAATCACTATCTCACGACTCGTCTTTGAACCCTTGAAGATGAGATACTCCCCCTTCTTGAGGCCGAGGACCTCGAGGATTGTTTCCGGCACGAGCATGTCGTGCTCCGTTATCTTTCGAATGGAATAGAGTGGCATGGCATACCATGAGAAATAAGCAATTTAAAGGTATGCGACAAAGGGTATGCGCACGAAGGCATGATACCATGACGATACTCATTGTCAACGACGACGGGGTCCATTCTGCGGGACTGCACGCCACCTACCATGCGGTACGGCCGCTCGACGAGGCGGTGATCTGCGCCCCCCACGAGCAGAAGACAGGAACGGGGAGGGGATTTTCACTCCACAAGCCCATACGGGTGAAGCAGGTCCCCTTCGACGACACCACGGCCTATGCCACGAGCGGGACGCCCGTTGACTCCCTGCTCTACGCCATCCACGGGCTTGACCTGCGCCCGCGCCTCGTTGTCTCCGGCATCAATCTGGGAGAAAACATCTCCACGGAGATTACGTCTTCTGGGACCGTGGGCGTGGCCATCGAGGCGGCGTCGCTGGGGATTCCCGCCATCGCCGTCTCCATGGAGCTCAAAAACGACATGGGCAAGCTGGAGGAAGGCCACGGCGTCGACTTCTCGGCGGCGGTCCTCGTGACACGAAGGATTGCCTCGCGGGTGCTGGCATCGGGATTTCCGCCGGGCGTCGACCTGCTCAATGTGAACATCCCCCACGGGGTGCGCGATGACACGCCAGTGGAGTACACGTTCCTTGAGCGCAATCTGTACGACTCCCACATCGAGGAACGCATCGACCCCATGGGGCGGCCGTACTACTGGAACGTGGGCATTGTTTCACAAAAGGTGAGGCACGGGTCGGACGTGCACTGTGTCCTGCACAAGGGTCACGTGTCCATCACGCCGATATCCATCGACATGACGGCACCCGTGGAGTGCGCATCCTACGGGTACCACCGCTAGCGGCGGCTCAGCTCAAGCATGCGCTCTAACGGGCGCCGGGCACGCTCGAGCACCTCACGGGGGAGCGTCATCGCCCTCCCTTCCGTGGCCATGGCTTCGTACAGGGTGGCCAGGGTGGTCTTTTTCATGTCGTCGCAGACGGCATGGGGGATCTCGTAGTAGGTCTTTTCCGGTATCTCCTTCCTGAGGCGGTAGCACAGCTCCCGCTCGGTGCAGATGATAAAGGACCGAGCCGGCGAAGACCGGGCCTCGGCGAGCATCCCGTTGGTGGAGACGATCTTGTCCGCAAGGTCCTGGACCGCAGGAGTGCACTCGGGGTGCGCAAGCACCGCTGCCTCGGGATGGGCCGCCATGAGCGAGCGTACGTCCTCCTCGGTGATACGGACGTTGTGCACATAACAGTACCCGTCGTCGGGTATGGGCACAAGCGTCTGGTCAGTCTGCCCCGCGACCCAATGGCGCAGATTCTTATCGGGGCCAAACAGGATGGTGTCGGCATCAAGCGACGAGACGATGCGGTAGGCGTTTGCCGAGGTGCAGATGACATCGGCGTGCGCCTTGCAGGCCGCTGTGGTGTTGCCGTACAGCACCACCGGCGCATCGGGGTACCGCTTCTTCGCGGCGATGATGGCGTCCGGGGTAAGCATGTCGGCCATGGGGCACGTGGCGTCAAAGGCGGGAAAGAGCACGGTCTTTTCGGGATTGAGGATAAGCGCGGATTCGGCCATGAACCTGACGCCGGCAAAGACGATGGTGTCTGCATCAAGCTCCTGTGCCCGGTAGCAGAGGTCGAGCGAGTCGCCAAGATAGTCGGCTATGTCCTGTACCTCAGGTGCCTGATAATTGTGCGCAAGAATGACCATTCCCTTTTGTTCCTTCAGCGCAAGAATTCGTTCAGAGATATCCACTGCATCGCCCCTGCATGCTCCTGTGAGCTATCGATGAGACGTTTATAAACCTTTTGTAGGCGCAGGGTTACTCCGCGGGGAAGACACGATACAGCTCCGCAAGCGAGGTAACGGTCACGTCGGGGACGATATCCGTTTCCCGGTCGTAGGCAAACGTGCCCCGGCGCACGAGGATGGTGGTGGCACCGATGGCGTTGCCGCCGCGGATGTCGGTCTCGAGGCGGTCGCCGACGACGAAGACCCGGTCCTCGCCCCCTTCCAGCGCCATGCGGAAGTTTTCATCGTTCAGCTTTGAGGAACCAACTTCCCCCGAGATGATGATACGGTCAAAGAAGGGCGCGATGCCCAGGCGGCGCAGCTTCTCCTCCTGCCATCGCTTCGCGCCGTCGGTGACAAGCGCGAGCCGGTAGCGGGGATTGAGGAAAGCGAGCAGGTCCCATGCGCCCTCCACGAGGCCAAAGGCGGAAAAGAAAGCGCGGTCATACAGGGTGCAGGCGGCGTCGATGCGCTCCTGCGGCATGCCGGGGTCGGCGTCCCTGATGAAGTGTGCGATAAAGTCATGGGAGTCGTAGAGGAGGATGTCCTCGCGGGACATGAGAAAATCGGTGTGCTCCCGTAACAGCAGCGCTTTGACAAGGCGCAGCCTCCCCGTCCGGAGCAGATGGAAAAAAAGGGCACGATTCGCCTTTTTCGTGGCTCGGTACGTGTCGGCCAGCGTATCGTCAAGGTCAAAGATAATCGTGTCCATGCGAAAGGAAGGATAAAAATCCTTTTAAATATTTCCTGTAGTAGTAAAGCGATGAACGAACCTGCGGCATCGGCAATCGAGGAACTGGTGGCAGAGGCCCACAGGCGCGGCGCACATGAAACCAAGGTAATCGACACGTGCCTGCTCACCCCGCGCCAGTGGGTGCGCATGAAGTGCCAGTTCGGCTGCCCCGCCTACGGCACCAACTACACGTGTCCCCCGCACGTGCCCGGTCTCGGGGAGGTGGAGCGATTCATCGGTGAGTACTCGACGGCCCTCATGGTGGAGTTTGTGGACCTCGAGACGCTTGTCGACCAGAAAAAGGTGCTCAAGGCGCTGCACGCCATGGAGCGCGAGGCGCTCTTTGCCGGCCTGTACAAGGCATTTGGCATTGCTGCTGGCCCGTGCCACCTCTGCAAGGTCTGCAAGGCCGCCAAGGGGGAGCCATGCCACGACATCAGGCCCCGGCCCTCGCTGGAGTCACTGGGAATCGACGTGTACGAGCTTGCCAATGCGGCGGGATTCGAATTGCGCCCGGTGCACAAGAAGAACGACATCTTCAAGAGCTACGGCCTTCTCATGCTGTATTAGCCTCTTAGGAAGACTTGTTCCCGTTCTTGCCCAGGTCGAGGTCGCACTTGAGGTCCTCGTACGAGGTGACGCTCATGTTGCGGCACAGGCGCTTTTTCATGATGGATTCGGCTATCTGCATGCCACCCACGTACTCGGGGAGGATGATGCGCTCCGCGCCCACCTGGAACATCCGCTTGGCGTAGTCCTCGTGGACCACCCGCACGACGATGCGGATCTTGGGATTGAGCTCCTTGGCCGCCAGGATGGTGACAAGCGTCTCATTGTCGTCGCCCAGGGCGGTGACAAGGAACGATGCCCGTGTTATCCCCGCCTTCTGGAGCGTGGCGAGGTCCTTGCAGTTCCCCTCGATAAAGAGCGTGCCGCTCTCCTTGAGCGCCTCAAGCGAATCGGGATTCCGTTCGATGACCACGATGGGCATGCCGCTTTTTGCCAGCTCCTCCGCGACGACGCTTCCCACCGTGCCGTGCCCGCACAGGACGATGTGGTCATGCATTTCGTTAATCTTTTTGTCCATTCTTCGTACCCCCAACACGTCCATCAAGTCTCCGGAGATGACGATTTCCACAATGACCGTGATGGCATAGACAAGCACACCGACGCCAAAGATGGTAAGAAACGTGAGGATAAGCTTGGTCTGTATGAGCGTGGGATACCTGCCAAAGTGTGCATGGGTCATCGACTCGATGACCATGAGGAAGGCGTCAAGCCACCGCAGACCCTCGTAATACCGCACCAAAGCGGTAGATACGCCAACGACAAGAACGATAAACGTGAGCGCCAGCTTGACGCTAGGCAGGGTCCGGGGAGACTTGAATTCAAACTCCACAAAGAAAATCCCCCCATTCCTTAATAAGTGTTTTGTTCCGTGGGGAAAGAACAGGATTCCGGGCACGAAGGAGCCGATACCGAAACCTTTATTAATGATTTTTTGATAGCTCACATCGGCATAGCCGGATAGGGTAGGGGACAATCCTGCAGGACTCTGGATCCCGCGACCGTGGTTCGAATCCGCGTCCGGCTACCATTTCTTCCTTCATTCACCCAATTCGACACAAAGATTTATTAAGAGCGTGTGCAACGTGTTCTCACTGGTGAACTACATGCATACCGCAAACGTACATCACACACGACAAACGGCACCTTGTACGGCCATCGTCCCTCTTTCTGTGAAGTACGGTTATCGTTATTGATTCTTGTTCTTGCACCGGTACCTTTTAACACCCTTAGTCATCTCTAGGGCTTATGCAGCCCGTGAAAGGAGGGTAGCGTATGCTTTCAGCAAAACTCAGCAGATACGACATCTTATCACAACAGGAAAAACTCATGCGGTATACGATCCGCAAAGGGGCGCAGACGTCACCCTGGATACAGACGCAGCTCAAGCGAGCGGGGCTGACCCCCGACGACATCAGGGGCAAGGAAGACCTCGCCAAGATCCCCTTCACCACGAAGCAGGACCTGCGCGACAACTACCCGTTCGGCATGCTTGCCTGCCCCCTCGAGGACGTCGTCCGCTTCCATGCGTCGTCCGGCACCACCGGCAAGTCCACGGTCGTGTACTACACGCAACAGGATATCGACACCTGGGCGGGGCTCATGGCACGCGTGCTGCAGACGACCGGTCTCACCAACAGGGACATCATGCAGATCATATACAATTACGGCTTTTTTACCGGCGGATTCGGGTTCCACTACGGCGCCGAGCGCCTCGGCGTCTCGGTCATACCGTCCGGGTCGGGGAACACGAAACGGCAGATAGAGATAATGCGTGACTTCAAGACCACGTCCTTTACCAGCACGCCGTCCTATGCGCTCCACCTTGCTGAGGTGGCGCGCGAGATGGATGTCGAGCCCTCGTCGCTCTCCCTGCGCCAGGGGGTCTTCGGGGGGGAACCGTGGTCAGAGGCCATCCGCCGCCAGATAGAGACGGCATTTGGCATCGACGCCTACGACAACTACGGGCTTTCCGAGCTGTGCGGACCAGGCGTCGCGTGCGAATGCGAGGAAAAGGACGGCCTCCACGTCTGGGAGGACTACTTCATCCTTGAGGTCATCGACCCGGAGACGGGCGAGGTGCTTGCCGATGGCGAGAAGGGCGAGCTCGTCTTCACGCCGCTGTGGAAGCAGGCGATGCCGCTTTTGCGCTACCGCACCGGCGACATATCCAGGATTATGGACGACGAATGCGGCTGTAGCCTGCCGTTCAAGAAGGTTGAGCGCATCACCGGGCGCAGCGACGACATGCTCATCATCCGCGGCGTCAACATCTTCCCCAGCCAGATAGAGGAGGTCATCTCCCAGCACCCCGCCTTCAGGGGGCACTACCAGATCGTGGTCGAGAAGCAGGGGGCCATGGACGCACTTTCCATCAACATGGAAGTGACGGACTCGCTCTTCTCCGGCAATATCAAGGACCTGCTGCATATACAAAAGGATTTGCAGGAGCGCATCCGCTCCACATTTTTCATATCCGCCGATGTGAAGCTCGTTGAGGAAGGCAGCATCCCCCGAAGCATCGGCAAGGCACAGCGTGTCATAGACAAAAGAGGTGAACAGCAATGATGTACGGATTACCGGACACAACATTCATAGCTATCGTAGGCATACCTACCGCCATCGTGCTTGTCCTCATCGCGTGGGGCAAGTTCTACCATCCCGAGGAGGGCGAGTGACATGGACAACACCCTCATGGCCACCATCGTCATCATATACTTCGCCGCCCTCATGTTCCTCGGGTCGCGGGCTTCGAAACGCATCAAGTCCTCCAAGGACTACATCCTTGCAGGCAAAAGCATCGGATTCTGGATGTTTGTCATCCTCATGGTGTCGTCCACCACGTCGGGCATGACGCTCCTCGGAACGTCGGGCCTCGGATTCAATACGGGGTGGCCCACTATCTGGGAGCAGATCTTCGTTCCGCTGACGGTGGCCGTCTGCATCGTTATCTACGGCACGAAACTGTCGCAGATTAGCAACGCCAGGGGATACATGACCGTCCAGGACTACTTTGCCGACAGATTCTACAGCGCACGCACCATACGGGGCATCTCAGGCGTGTCCGTCATCACGACAAGCCTCATCTACCTGGTGGGGCAGTACACCGCCATCAGCATCGTGCTCGTGTGGCTCTTTGGCATCACACACACCCAGGCGCTCCTCATCGCAGGGACTTTTGTCTTCCTGTACGTGATGCTGGGCGGCCTGTACGCCGTAGCGTGGACCAACACCATCCAGGGCCTGTGCATCATTGTGGGTGTCATCATCATCGCCCCCTTGGTTATCAAGAACGCCGGCGGCTTTACCGCCATCAACAACGTGCTTGCTTCCATCGACCCCGAGATGGTGACGCTTTCCTACCCGTCTGCGTACGCCCCGTACGCGTTTGCCACGCCGGCATACCTCGTGTCGTTCTTCTTCCTCCTCGCCTTCGGCCTCGGTGCGAGCCCGCACATCGTGAACAACGTGCTCGCCGTGAAGAATCAGAAGATCTTCAAGTACGCGCCGGTCGCCGCCTTTGGCATCTACGTGACCATCATGTTCCTCATCAAGATCGTCGGATTCTCCGCGAGGGCGCTGGTGGAACAGGGGCAAATGAGCGTCCCCTACGCCGACTTCGCCTTCATCGCGTCGGTGCAAAACGCGCTGCCTGAAATCGTGTGGCCGTTCTTTGCCGTCATCGTCCTTGCGGCCGTCATGTCGACGACCGACCGCATGATGCTCACCATCGGTGCCACGGCAAGCTGGGATATCTACAAGAACATCTTCAGGCCTGACGCTGACGACAAGAAGATTACCCTCTACTCGAGGCTTGTCGTGGTCGTGGTCGCCATCGTCACGATGGTCCTTGCCATCAATCCGCCCGAACTCCTTGCCTGGCTCATTTGGATGAGCATAGGGGTGACGCTCTCCGTCTTTGTCGTGCCGCTTCTTGCGGGGCTCTACTGGAAGCGTGCCACGAAAGAGGGTGCCATGGCCGCCATGGTGATAGGCTTTATTTCCGCCGTCTCCACCGGCTACTACCACCAGTACATCGCGAAGCTCCCTGTGCACTTTTCCTTCTACAGCTTCATCGTGGCAATCGTCGCGATGATCGTAGTAAGCCTGCTCACCCCCAAGCCGCCGGAGGATGTCATCAAGCGAACGCACACCGGACTCTACATAAACCCCCGAAAGGAGGAGTGAACCAATGGACATCATCTCCGTTTTCATCCAGAACAGGCCCGGGCGCCTTCTGCAGATAATACGGGAGATAGAGGGCATCACCCTCTACGGATTTTCCATTGCCGACGCGGGGGACTTCGGCATCGTGCGCCTGTGCGTCGACAGGCCTGCCGAAGCCATGCGCAGCCTTCGCAGCAAGGAGTTTATCGCCCACCTTACCCCGGGGCCCGCCGTTGAGGCGGCGCACCTGGAGCGGGCGGTGGAGCTGTTTGAACGCGAGGACATCAACATCGACGACGCCATCTACGCCGTCCTTGTGGGTGACAAACGTCTCGTTGCACTCCGTGTGTCGGACCCTGAAAAGGCCGTGGCGGCGCTCGAGAAGGAAGGCATTCCCTCCTTCTAATCCTTTTTTTCTCTTAGTATCTACAAGCAAGTGATATTGACAGGGTTTATTGTCGATGGCACTAGGTATAACTGTCCTTGTTTTGGGGGTACATGAAAAAAAAATAATGCATGGAGACTGACTGCTTGAACCACTACCTGTCAAAGCAAGGGTATTGTTAATATAATCCGATTATACTAGATTAAAATAATGAATCATCGCTTCTTGCGAGACCCAAAGAACATCTCCCATGGACCAATATCTGTTACTACACACTCCTCGCCCCGGAAAAACACCATTATTACAAGATTATTGGTAAGATGTGCGTGAAAAAATGGTGCCAATGGCGAGAGACATGGCTTCATCTGGGCCTTTAATTCTTCCTCAGATAAGTCCACTATCTTATTTAGGAATTTTATGATAATTTCCTTTATCCGCCCATCCTTTTGAGAATATTTAGCTGCGCTTTTCTTAGCCCGATTAGTCATCTGTAGTATCATATTTCGTTGCTCCGAGTAGTTCTAAGATGTCGTCTTTGGACATCCCCCCTTCTTTGAAACTAACACGGTCCTCAATGTACTCACTCATCATCCTTCTCGCCACCCCATCGCGAAGTGATGGGCTTGCTAAGAGCTCATCTCCACACGCGATGATCAATGTGTCGATAGCCTCGCCAATGTTGTTAAGGCCAAACAGTTCCTTGATAGCTTTCAATTTCCTGTTCGTGCATTCGTTCACCTGAGTGCGAATGTTGGCTCGTGGTAGCTCCACACGTTCTTGGCAAATCATCTCGTCTACCTCCTCTCACAATTTCTTATTCTTCTTTTCAATGCCCAAAATATTCAATGTTCATCTTGTCAAATGCTAAGTGATTTGCTTAATATCTTATGTAAATGTGTTTTAAATAGTTTTCTATACACATTGAAACACATCAGTACACATTAATACACTATCATACTAGGTTAGAATTAATCTCTTCCACCATGAATTGTTCTGAATGTCGATAATATTCACTCCTGCAGTGCTATCCCTGTTTATCACTACGCCACTATAGCTTCGTTCCATCACATCCTACTCCTTCTTCTACATCGAAATTACCAGAAATCACTAGTAGTGATGGTCCGAATTTGAATTATCCTATTTTTTCGTAGGGAACGTGCCCGCAGGCGCACATGATTGTCAGTAATGCCCATCGAAGTATGCAAAAAGAGACCTTTTACCCCCAAAGAACCATAAACCACGGAAACATCACTTATTGGAGACCTTTTTAGATGAATTTCGTGCAGGTATGCACCATTTCTGGCACTCTTAGCGTAGAACAAGAAAAGCTGTGCCAAGAAACTAATGCCACCGAACAGATACCGTCGCTCTTATTATTGGTTTGCCACAATACAATATAAAAAAAATCTATTCATGAGATATATGCATCGGATTAGGTTGGTTCTTTTGTTAATTCCAATGATACAACGTGATGAAAATCATCTTTCTATAGATAAT
>JAHKLV010000033.1 GCA_020854925.1 Candidatus Methanofastidiosia archaeon
GCCACACAGGAACGGGCGACGTCGCCATCCTCGACAACGATATCCTTCATGCGGGACCCGGCCGCCACCTCCAAAGCCACGGCGTACTCCTTGCGCGTTGTGCCGAGATCGGAAAACTTGCCCACGATGCCCGATATCTCCCCTGAATCCTTAAGCCGCAGGACGGCGTCGGTGGCAGACGCGTTCTTCCCGTAGACCTCCTTCGACTCCTGCTTGCGCCCTATGCGGGAAACGAGCTCGGTCTCCTGGCGACGCAGGGCGATGAGGCGCTTTTCAAGGGCATCGATATGGCGCACCGTCTCCGTTTCCTGTGCGCGCATGCTCGCGACGTCAAGCTCCGAAAGACGGCGCTCCAGTGCCCCGAGCTCTCCGCTTACCTCCTCCAACGAGGTGGTGACCTCCCCCAGTCCGAGGGTGCCGATACGCTCCTCGAGCTCGACGACGCGGGCCTCGGTAGACGTTATGCGCTCCTCGAGCTGGGTGACGGCGGTGTGTTGGCGCAGTTCGCCGCCCTTGAGCACGGATATGCGCTCCTCGAGATCATCGGCGTCCTGCTTATACGCGAAAAAAGTGCTGCTTGTCTTTTCAAGAGAGGAGACAAGTGCGTTATACTCTGCCTGCTTTTCCGTAATGGTATCATCGAGCGACTGAAGCTTTGCACGCAGCCCTACACAGGTAATCTCGGCATTCTCCGCCTCATCTGCCTGTTCGGCGATGGTGCCGCGGTATGTCGTGATGGTGGCATCCATCTCGCGCTTTGCCCCTTCGAGCATCTCCTTGCGGGTACGGAGCGACTCTTTGCGCTCTGACAGCGAGGCAATCTCCTTGGAAAGCTCAACATAATCGTCCTCCCGGACCGATTCTATGTCCTGCTCCACGGCCTGGAGCCGCTCCTCCTTGGCAGCAATCTCCTCGTCGAGTCGGGTCATCTCCTCGTCAAGCGACGTTATCTCCGTTTCCCGTTCGGTGATGGATGCACGTGTCTGCTCACGCTCCTGCGTACGCTCATCGAGCTCGCCATACACCAGGGCTCCCTTGTGTTTAGAGATCTCCTCCTTGAGGTACTGATACCGAAGGGCGTCATTTCGCTCGATTTCCAGCCTGTTGAGCTGCGAACCGACCTCCTTGATGACGAGGTCCATGCGCGCGATGTTTTCTTCAGCCTTTTCCAGCTCTCGAAGGCCTTTTTCCTTCTTCTCGTCGTATTCCTGGATACCGGATATCTCCTCGATGATGGAACGACGGTCAAAGGAAGACATTTCGATGAACCGATTGATATCGCCCTGCGCTATCATGTTGTAGCCATCGGGATTGAGCCCCACGTGATTGAGAAGATCAAGGACGTATGTTCTCGTTTCGCGTTTGTTGTTGACGCGATACACGCCTTTTCCAGACATGTCGACGCTCCGGGAGATAATGACCTCCTCCTTGTCGATGGGAAACTCCTTGTCCTTGTTTGAGAAGTAAATGCTGACATCCGCGCTTGTGGCGGCCTTCTGATTGCCGGTGCCCGCAAAGACCAGCCCGGAAATAGAACCTGCACGCATGGCCTTGGCCGACATCCTGCCAAGCACAAACGACACGGCATCAAAAAGGTTGGACTTGCCGGAACCATTGGGACCGACAATACAGGTAAACCCCTTGTGGAGGGGGATGGTCACACGGTTGTTCCCATATGACTTGAATCCCTTCATACTTACCTTCTTGATGACGACTATGGAGACCACCCGTCTGAGGACCGCTTACTTTTCTATCCACAGCTGCCGCATGCCGTTGAGCTCCGCAAGGACGAAATGCGTGCCCTCCTCCTCAAGCTCGAGCATGGCAGCGTCCACGTCTTCCACGTGGAGCTGCTCGTACTTTGTGGAGGTGAGCTCCCAATGCCCGCGGTACTTGTTGTCGCTAATCCACTCAGCAGAGAAAAAATATGAGCCGGTGAAGATCTCGTCGACCCAATACGTGTTTTTCTCGGGATATTCTGTGAGCTTGGGGGCGGAGCACTTGGCCGCCGACGTGAAGCATTCCATGCAGACAACGTCCCCGTCACTGTCGATAAGGTATCCTGGTTCCTCAATGTCATGAGGTTCTTCAGGACATGTTTTGCCGCAAAACGCGCATATGAGTTCTTCAACCATACTTACACCACATATAGCTCAGGGAAGGTGTTTATTATTCTTTCTATCTCTGATGATTGCTTAGGACTCGTGATGAGTATGGATGAACCATATGATAACTATTGCTCACCAATCTCGTTGCTCCCCGAGACGGCGAGTGCGTACAAAAGCATGATGAACACCAGCGGTACCGGGGAAATTTCCACCGAAATGACAGCCACGGCCATGGTGAGGGCATAATATGGAATCGCGCCCCGTGCGGACCGTGCGGACCGATGAAGGGATGCAAGGGCATACCCTACAAAAGCCATGCCCACCGCCACCTCGAGGACGCCGCCGTCGAGAACGAGCGGACCCATGAGCGTTGAGGTGATGTTCCCCGACCCGGCGACGATGCCACCAACTAGCGGGGAGGTGGCCACATAAAGCCAGAGCTCACCATGGAGAAGGCCGCCCCATCCCGCCACGGTGCATGCGTTGTCGAACATATGGGTAGTAAACCCCACACGGTAGAGCACCAGTTCAGCGGCGTTGAGATGCCACGTCTGCGGCAGGAGCACCGTGGTGGCATACCCCATGCCCAAGATGACGAGCGTACCGGCGGCACATGCCGCCGCTATGGCGCGCGCGCCTGCCTTTCCGAGCATGACGGCCTCGATGCCCAGGGCTATGCCAAGTATGAGAAGATACGACCTGAATCCGTAGGGCATGAGTACGGCAAAGACAATCGCCGCGGACACGAGGCCGAGGCGGATGTTGCGCACAAGGAGGAGGGATGACCCGAGGAAGGCAATGCCGTAGCCGAATGCGAAGGGTACGGTCTGTGACCCGTAGCGTGCTGTGGGGTCGAGAAGCGGCACCGTACCCACGAAAACGAGATTCGCCGCCATGACCGCTACGCCCGCGGCCACGAGGAGTGGGGCGCGCGAGGTGACAGATGGCCAGTACCGGTACAAAACGACCAGCACCCCCATGCACGCAAGGGCTACGACGCCATACGCGCGCCACATGGAAATGCCGGTAAGGGCGCATGCCCCCGCAAGATACCAGGCCGCGTGCACCCGTGCACGGACCCTGGTGCCGATGGCACAGGCCGCCATGCCCGTCCCGGCAACGATCCATGCCATTCCTGAACGCCCGTGGCCAAGGTCGGCGAGAAGAACATCTGCCACGGCCCCCACCAGAAAAAAGCCAAGAAAGAGCACGGGAAGGACAAGCGGATGCACGACGGCCTCTTCGGTGCGCATACCTTTTCCTTGCCGTGCCGGTATTTAAGGATACGGGACCCTAAAGCGAGATGAGGGTGGTTGTTCGCTCTATCTCCGGTATGCCCCGAAGGGTTTCGGTCATAAACGACCGCAGTTCGTCGGGAGAGGAAACTGACACCTTGACTATGATGTCGTACTCACCGTATACGATATACGCCTCTTCAATGGACCGCTCCCCCCGAAGCACGCTCAGAACCTTTTGCTCCATGCCCGACTTCGTCACACACAACACATACGCTATTGTCATAGACATCCCCATATACCTTGAAAGCACAGGGATATATACCTTTTGATGGCAGGAGGGGCTTCGGGCACACCTATATTAAGGGGCACGCACAAGGCGGAGTATGCCAAGAGACCAGGCTGAGCTTCGCGTTTTGGTACTGCTCGCCTTCGTGCAGATGGCATCGGTGCTCTGCGCCCGGGCAGCCGATGCGACGCCCGATGAAGGGGCGGGAAGCGCGACAGCTGCCGTCACCGTGGCGTTTTTTGTGCTCATGCTTGCCGCAACGGGAGTCGTGCTTGTGCTCATACGGACGGGACACTCCCGTTCCCTCTACCGATTCGCCGCCTATGGGGGTATCTTTTCCGTTGCCTGGTTCCTCGCCGCACTCCTCTCCGGCAGAGAGGATGTTGCATGGGTCTTGGGGATTGCGGCAGCTCTTGCCTACCGCTTTGCCAACGGAGCGAAGGCACGCCTGGCAGCATCGATATTCATCGCCGTGGGGGCGGCCACGCTGCTCGGGATCATCTTTTCACCCGGGCCGCTCATCGGACTCCTGCTCCTGCTCTCGGCATACGACGTTATCGCGGTGCGAAAGACCAGGCACATGGTGACGCTTGCCACTGATGTCATGGCAAAAGGCGGTCCACAAATGGTGCAGATGGAACACGGTGGCACCACCGTTTCCATGGGGCTGGCAGATATCATCTTTCCCAGCGCCTTGGTGGTCTCTGCAGCCCTCTTTACCTCGCCCCTTGCGGCAGTGCTTTCCGCGGTGGGGTCGCATGTCGGCCTTGCCCTCATGTTTAGCCGCATGTCGGGGGAGGGGATGCCGGCACTGCCGTATGGGTCAGTGGGCATCGTCGGATATCTGGCGGCTCGACTCTGCTGCCCGTAATCAGCGCACCGACCGCACTGCCTGTGCAAAGACGGCGAGTGCCGTGTCGCACTCCTCTTCCGACACCACGAGGGGA
>JAHKLV010000027.1 GCA_020854925.1 Candidatus Methanofastidiosia archaeon
CAAGACGCCGGCCCAGATTTACTACAACTGGGAGGGCGTCTCGCCCGCCGGCAGCCACACGCCAAACAGCGCCATCCCGCAGGCCCACCTCAACATGAAGGAAGGAACGGAGCGCATCGCCACCGAGACCGGGGCGGGCCAGTGGGGCTCGGCCATCTCCTTTGCCTGCAAGCTCTACGAGATCGAGTGCAAGGTGTACATGGTGCGCGCCAGCTACGACCAGAAGCCTTACCGAAAGAGCCTCATGCACGCCTGGGGAGCGACCTGCGTTGCGAGTCCCTCCATGGACACCGTTTCAGGGCGCATGATGCTTGAGAAGGACCCGAACACGGGCGGAAGCCTCGGCCTTGCCATTTCGGAGGCCGTGGAGGACGCGGCGACGCACGACAACACGAACTACGCGCTGGGGTCTGTGCTCAATCACGTCTGCCTCCACCAGTCCGTCATCGGCCAGGAGGTCATCGAGCAGTTCAACATGCTCGACATCAAGCCCGATGTCGTCATCGGCTGCGTGGGCGGCGGCTCGAACTTCGCCGGCATCGCCTTCCCGTTCTACCATGAGAAGATAACGGGAAAGAATCCCGACGTGGAGATAATCGGCGCCGAGCCCATGGCGTGCCCGACGCTCACCAAGGGCCTGTACGAGTACGACTACGGCGACGTGGCCGGCCTTACGCCCATCATGAAGATGTTTACCCTCGGCCATGACTTCATGCCACCATCCATCCATGCCGGCGGTCTGCGCTACCACGGCGACAGCCCGCTTTTGTGCAAGCTTGTCAAGGAAGGGTGCATCAAGGCCCAGGCCTACCACCAGACCGAGTGTCTCGCCGCGGCGCTCACCTTCGCGCGCACCGAGGGCCATGTCATCGCCCCCGAGTCGTCGCATGCGCTCAAGTGTGCCATGGACGAGGCCATCCGCTGCCGGCAAACTGGCGAGAAGAAGGTTATCGTCTTTAACAACAGCGGCCACGGGCACTTCGACCTCACCGCGTATGACTCGTACTTTGACGGGTCCATGGTGGACTACGAGTATCCGGCCGAGCTTATCCGGCAATCGCTCGGAAAGCTCCCGAAAGTGAATCGCTAGGGACAGTACATGAACAGGATAGGGTTTGTCATAAACCCCATCGCAGGGATGGGGGGCGCCGTCGGCCTCAAGGGCACGGACGGCATGGCGGAGGAGGCACTGGCGCGCGGCGCCGCGCCCCGCGCCGCCGGCCGCGCCGCCGAGGCTTTGCGAGCGCTCGCTCCCTACGCCGCGCCCCTCACGATCTTGACGTGCGGCGGCGCCATGGGGTCTGACGCACTATCCGGGGCCGGTATCGCCCATAAGGTGGCTTATCATCCCTCTGACACGACGAGCGCCGGCGATACCATGGCGGCGTGCCGCGCCTTTTGTGCGGCGGGTGTTGAAGCCATCGTCTTTTGCGGCGGCGACGGGACGGCGCGGGACATCGCGTCCGTCGTGGGAGCCACGGTGCCAATCCTCGGCATCCCCTCCGGCGTCAAGATGTACTCGGACGTCTTCGCGATCACGCCCCGGGCGGCGGCCGATGTCGTCGCCGGCCTTGCCGACGGCACCACCTGCACCCGCGACGCCAGCGTGATGGACATCGACGAGGGCAAGTACCGCCACGGCGAGCTCGACCGCACGTGCTACGCGGAGGTGCGGGCGCTCTCGCTGCCTGCCAAGGTGCAGGCGCCCAAGTGCGCCTTCCGAAGCGAGAGCGACGATGTATCCAAGCATGACATCGCACGATTCGCCGCCGAGTTCATGCAGGACGGCTCCCTTTACATCGTCGGCGTCGGTTCCACCACGCAGGCGGTGCTCGCCTCAGCAGGCATCGAGGGGACGCTCCTTGGCGTCGACCTCGTGCAGGGCGGGCGCCTCGTGTGCAGGGACGCCACCGAGCAGGACATCCTGCAGGCGATGCAGGCCGTGGCCTCGGTCAAGATTCTGGTAAGCCCTCTCGGCGCCCAGGGATTTGTGTTCGGGCGCGGGAACCACCAGATAAGCCCTGCCGTTATCAGGCGCGTGGGCAGGGACAACATCATTCTCCTCGGCACCCCGCACAAGCTTCAGAACACCCCACAGTTCTACGTAGACACGGGAGACACCACCCTCGACCGGGACCTCTCGGGATTCATGAGCGTTGTGTGCGGGTATCATCTCGCGGCGCGAAAGGCTGTGTGTGCCGGATAACGCTACGGCAATCGGTTAATATTTATGCATGAAGCGCACCATGTTTCCCATGCGCTTTTCCACTTCTTGGTTCCTCGTCGTGATGATGGTCCTGTCGCTCTGCGCGGCATCGGGCGTCGTCCTTGCCGTAGTGATCTACGATACGACCTATGTCGACGACAACGGTCCTCTTGGTGGCAACCACTTCCAAGATATTGCCGCTGCTCTTGCTCAGACCGAAGCGGGGGTACCATCTACATCGCTACCGGCACCTATGTGCTTTCCTCACCATTGGCGCCGAACAATGACGTGACCTTTGTCGGCGAGGGCGCAGACAGGGTCTTTATAGATGCCAGCGGGGTGTCCCGGGCCTTTGATGTCCAGGATGTTTCGTTCGGCCTCTACGGGTGTACCGTCTTTGGCGCGTCGACCTGCGTCATGATTCAGTGGGACGACGATGCCCGGGACTATGCGGCATCCCTGCAGGGAAACGCCATCCATAGTGCCCGTGAGCCGGACACCGGCGTGTCAGTGATACTATCGGGGACCTATGGCGAGGTCGACATCATCGGCAATGCCATCCACGACAATTTCGGATTCGGGATATCTTTCTATCTATCAACGAATGCCGAGCTGTTCAGCACTATCCTCGATAACGATATCTACGACAACACGGGGACCGGCATCTCCCTTGTTGCAGATGGTAGCAAGGTCGGGATGTCGATTGAGAAGAACATGGTGTACGGCAACGGCACCCTCACCAACAACACCGGCGTGTATGCCTCGTTCCTGCATACCGATGTCGAGTATCTCTCGATAGAGGGGAATGCCATACACGACAACCATGGCGACGGGATACATATCGTATTCACGGGGATGACCGAAGCGCCCCCCACGGACGGCGCTGTCATGGTGATAGCCGAAACGTTGGACATATCCGGCAACGAGATTGTGCGAAATGTGGGAAACGGCATTGCTATCGAGCTTGACTTCCTTCCCCCCGCCCCTGAAGGACAGGGCACGTTCCCCTTCGATGTCGTCGGCATCCATTCTGAAGCGGTCATAGCGGATAATCGCATCGATGATAACGCTCTGGCTGGCATCCTTATTGATACGAATACCTGTTTTTCTCCCGAATTGCATGACGGCGTCCCTCAAAAGGTCGCTTTCATACACTTTGATGTGTTCATAGAGAAGAATCTCGTGCGTGGCAACGGCTCCGGCGGCATATACTGCAATGCGCCGTTTAACATCGGCATCTTCAACAATCTCATTGCCGGAAACGGCGGTCAGGCACATGGGGTTTCCATACGGGCAGATTCCGTTTCGTTCTGGCACAACACAGTGACAGGAAACTCCACGGGGGTGTTCTTTGGGGCAAATTTCACGTTTTTCAATAACATCATAGCTTCAAACAACAGCTTCGGTATTGCGACCCTTTCCGGTTCGCCCCTTGACGGCAACGGCATGATAGGGATGTTCGCCCATAACGACGTTTGGGGAAACGGATGCTCCGGTGCTGACAACTACTATGGCTTCCCCGACATGACGGGACTTAACGGAAACATCTCTGCGGACCCGCGCTTTACGGGACAATATGATGCGCACCTGCAGGTGGGATCCCCTTGCATCGATTCTGGATGGAAGGACGGTGTCTATCCCTTTGTGCAGGACGACCTCGAGGACACGCCCCGCCCCTTGGGCATGGGCTTTGACATGGGCTGCTATGAGTTCCGGCCAACCTCCTGGACGCCGTACATCCTCTTCCCACCGGCCATGACCCAGCTCGGCCGTGCCAACGCCTTCTGGGACTGCATCAAGGAACAGCTCCCTGAGGACATCGCCGACCCGGCACACGCTGAGGCTCTCGCGCTCGTCGAGGAGATCCAGGCCGTGATGGCGCGCGCAGGCTCGCTCACGAATCCGGTCACCATCAACGGTCTCATGAACGAGGCGCAGGCCCTCATGGCGCAGCTTGACGCCCTACTCCAG
>JAHKLV010000242.1 GCA_020854925.1 Candidatus Methanofastidiosia archaeon
ATCACTTTGGGCTACGGATATAATATGCTATCGCCTATACCTTCCATAGAATATAGAGAATCCCGTGCCACGAACGAAACGCTCAAATACCGGTCCCGAAAAAGAGGGACCATGGTACGACTTGGCATCGTGGCCTGCCAGATTTTTGAGGATGAGCTTGCCACCATCCTGAATGCCCACCAGGGAATTGGTGGTATCGTCATGCGCAGGACGAAGGAGAACAGGAGGGTGGCTCGCCACCTTTCCCGGCTACCCACGTACTGCAACGATTATGACCTTCTTCCCTCACGGTGCGAGGGCATGGAAATACTCGTGGAGGTCCTGCCTGCCGCACTCCACACCAGCCCGGAAGGGCTTGCCGACGCCTGCAACGAGGCTGTCGATGCCATGAAGCTAACCACCAGGGCGGTGCTTCTCCTTTACGGGCTCTGCGGTAACGCGCTCTCGGGGGTCTTTTCCCGCAGCGATGTGCATCTCGTAACCCTCGAAGACGGGGGAATCGCAGACGACTGTTTTGCGGGGCTCTTGGGGAAGGAACCCTATCTGCGGGAGCTTGGACGGCAGGGAAGCTTCTTCCTTACCAAGGGATGGGTCACCCACTGGGACGCCATAGCCCCCCGGATAGCGGGGGCAGGTGGCATGGGGACGATGCTGGCACAGGAACGCTATGAACGCACACTCTACATTGCGCAAGACGGCGTGGACGACGAGGAGTCCCTCCTCAGGGCAGGACGCCTTTCCTCGGACCTTGCCCTGCCACAGGAGCGGGCAGAGGGGTGTCTGCAGCTCCTTGTAAGCGCGCTCGAGCGGGGCATGCACGCAGCCCGCACGGCACCGCGCATCCCGCCCCGCATCAGGCGCCATCAGTAGGAAAATGAGTCGACAACGGCGCCGTTGGCATCGAGGAGTGTGGCCGTGTCGTCGTCATTGTTCCACACGTTGGAGTCAGATGCCCAGTAGAGCGACGAGAGCGAGTCGATGCCAGCTCCGGAGTAGACCCTGACGCTCCGACCCGGGGCCAAAGAAAAGAATGACGGAAAGACAAAGGTCTTTCCCGCTTCATCGTGAAGCCGCCACCGCCCGAGATTGGCCGTCTCGTCAGCGTGATTCGTGATGACGACATACTCGGCAAACGGATTGATGGTATCGATACACACCCCGCTTCTCACCGAGAACGATGCCTGGCTCCAGACCCCCTTTCCTGCAGATTTGGCCGCGTCCTCATAGGCAAGGAGTGATTCATACAGTTCACATGATGCAGCGGTGTAGACCCTGGCAAGACCGTCCTGCACGAGTGATGCGTTGTAGTTGCGCCCGTCGGGAAGGATGACATAGGCGAGGAGCCTGCCGTACTGCTCCCTCATGCCGGCGATAGCATCATAGTCGAGGTACACCTGTGCAGCAAGGAGCTCAAGGGTCGTCGCCGCCTTGGCCGTCTTGCCCCATCGGTCAAGGAGGATGGGATCGTCTATTCCCGGCCACTTTTCTGGGTCGTTGTCGCCATTGCATTCAGGCGTGTCGATGCCTACGAGACGTACGCGCTCCTCAGAACCGTCCGAAAACCGCACATCAATGGTATCTCCGTCCACAACGGCGATGACCAGGACCGCGTCGAGTGTTGAGACGTCGGTCTCGCCCTCGGTAAGGAACCCGCCTTCAGAGAGCGAGGAAAATGCCTGCTTGATGTCATGCCAGGCCTCATCGCTGCCAAGAACGAATCCAGCGCAACCGGAAATCGCCACGAGGGCGAGGAGAAGGAACGCCTGCGTCTTTTTGCTCATCGTGCACACCATCCATACGCCGCAGGTTCCGTTTATAGCATTTGCGCCCCCTCCCCTTTCCCGAAAAGGCACCGAAACGGGTGTGTGCGGCACGATAAAATATTTAAGCAAGACAAAAGACTAGATTTATGGGAAAATTCCCGTATATCGCATTTATTTTATTCATAGCGCTTGTCTCCTCATGCGCATGCATCGGCGGGGAGCAGGAAAACACGCC
The DNA here is from genome assembly GCA_020854925.1 of Candidatus Methanofastidiosia archaeon. Classification (GTDB taxonomy): domain Archaea; phylum Methanobacteriota_B; class Thermococci; order Methanofastidiosales; family NM3; genus JAHKLV01. The sequence goes on from JAHKLV010000242.1 coordinate 1,999, forward strand.
AGAGGCGACAGTGCGAACCTACTACCAGGGACTCAACGACCGGAACGTTTCCCTGGTCATAGGAACACTTTCCAAATCTGTCATCGAGAATGCGGGGGGCACAAAGGCTATCCAAACGGCCCTTGGAGAGACCATGGCAGACCTGGACCAGTACAATCTGATATTTGAGATAGACACGCTCCAGGAAACTATACGCGGCTATCAAGCCACCGTGGAGCTTGAGCTCAAGATATACCCAAAAGGTTCTGAGAACGTTTCGCGTATCCCCTATACCTTCGAACTCATCACCGAGGACGGAAAGTGGAAGATACAGGATATCAACTGATATTTGAATAATAATTCATTGAATGGCGTAAGTAGAGATATGCTTCCGGATATCGTTAAAGATCTGCCTGTATCTACAATATGTCATACTATTCCCTCCAATTAAAGACTATAGTGCATTTTTTATGAAAAATAGCAAACAATGTAAGGTCCTGCCCCAAGAAAAGACACAATTCGTCGTGATATAATCCCAAAAAGTTTATAAATTATCATCAAAATGCACATGAAAAGTAGGAAGAGGGACCAACAATGAAGTTATTGGAGTATGAAGCAAAGGACATCTTTGTCGAATACGGCATCCCCACCTCCACAGGCATCGTCATCGACGACGTCGCCAATCTCAAGGCGGCCCTGTACAAGCTCGGACTCCCGGTTGTACTCAAGGCCCAGGTCCTTGTGGGAGGAAGGGGAAAGGCTGGAGGCATAAAGATTGCCAAAACGGAAGAAGAGGCCATGCACATGGCCGAACAGATACTCTCCATGGAAATCAAGGGGCTTCCGGTAAAGAAGCTGCTTGTCTGCACACCGTCGGTCATCGAGAAAGAGCTGTACGTTGGCTTTGTGGTGGATAGGAACAAGAAGAAGATGACGCTCCTTGCCTCGACGGAAGGTGGCGTGGACATCGAACAGGTTGCCGAAAAGACGCCTGAAAAGATATACAAGGTCACCATTGACCCCATTATCGGGCTGCAGGAGCATGAGGCCCGTAACACGGCACGCAAGCTCGGGTACACCGGGGAGGCGCTCGTCTCGCTCACGTCCATCATCGACACGCTCGGGCGCATCATGCAGGACAAGGACGCCGAACTCATCGAGATCAATCCCCTTGCCATTACGCCCGAAGGATTCGAGGCCTTGGACGCCAAGCTCATTATCGACGACAATGCGATGTTCAGGCACCCCGAGTTTGCCAAGGACATGAAGGAGACCCAGGAGTTCACCCCCATCGAGAAGGCGGCAAAGGAAGCCGGTCTCGCCTATGTCGAGCTCGACGGAGACATCGGCATCATCGGCTGCGGCGCAGGGCTTGTCATGGCATCGCTTGACGTGGTGAACCACTACGGAGGCGCGCCGGCAAACTTCCTCGACATCGGAGGGGGGGCGACGGCTGAGAACATGAAAAAGGCGCTTGAGATCATCACCATGAAATCGGGCCTCAAGTCCATCTTTGTCAACATCTTCGGCGGTATCACCAAGTGCGACGAGGTGGCGAAGGGCATCCTAGAGTTCAATCCGCCCGTGCCCGTCTACGTGCGCATGATGGGAACGAACGAGGAAGAGGCAAAGCGCATCCTCAACGAGGCGGGATACGACCTGTACGGATCTATGCAGGAAGCCGCAGAGGCGGCAGTCAAAGGAGGGAAGTAATATGGCCATTCTCGTGAATGAAAAAACAAAGATCGTGGTCCAGGGCGCCACCGGGCGACAGGGACAGTTCCACACCCGGCGCATGAAGGCCTATGGCACGAACATTGTGGGCGGCGTCACGCCCGGAAAGGGTGGTGCCATGCTTGACGACATCCCCATCTTTGACACGGTCGAGGAGGCGGGGGCAGATGCGGCCATCCTCTTCGTGCCGGCGCGGCTCATGAGGAGCGCTGCGGTGGAAGCCATCGCGAACGGCCTGTCACCGGTCGTCTGCATTACCGAGCACGTGCCCATCAAGGATGCCATGTTCATACAGGAATACGCCCGCCAGGCAGGTGCCGACGTCGTCGGTCCCAACACGCCGGGACTTATTTCCCCCGGCAAGGCGCTTTTGGGCATCCTCCCGCCGCACATCTTTGCCGAAGGGTCCATCGGGCTGCTTTCGCGCAGCGGCACGCTTACCTATGAGATCATCGACGAGATGACAAAAAACAAGCTCGGCCAGTCTACGGCAATCGGCATCGGCGGTGACCCGGTCATCGGCATGGACTTCATCTCAACGCTCCAGCGATTCGAAGACGACAAGGACACCAAAGCCATGGTCATGATTGGCGAGATAGGCGGAAACGCAGAGGAACTCGCTGCAGAGTATATCAAGGAACACATCACCAAGCCCGTAGTTTCCTATATCGCCGGCAAGACCGCACCGCCCGGCAAGCGCATGGGACATGCAGGAGCCGTTATCTCGGGCAACACGGGGACGGCAGAAAGCAAGATCCACGCGCTCAACGCCGTCGGCGTCCCGGTGGCAACAATGCCGCACGAGGTGCCGCAACTCCTTCGCGACCTCCTGTAGGCACGTGGCGGCATTGCCGCCCCTTTTCTTTTTTTATCCGCCCATGACGGCGACCACGCGATTCATTCACAGCGCTATCCACGCAAGACAAAACAAAAAGAACCTACACTCCGATGGCACCGTGGCGTTCCCCTAGCGATGGACTCTCTTATGGATAAAGCCTGAGTTCATGAGCTTTGCAATGGCCATGTAATCTGTGTCAAAGGGCACCAGGTCCCCCACCGCATGGTCCTTGTCCGTATCATCGAAGGCGTATACCACCATGTCAGAGCTGATGCCGACAAAGTCTGCCCCGTTCTTGGGCTTGAGCGACTCGTGGTCGGTGTCAAGGAGACCAAAGTCGAGTATGGCGCGATACGACTTCTCGCAGCCGCTGGATGGCTCGGCCGTATGTCCGATGTTTCCCTCGCATTGGATGCCGTCTGGCTCGTTCTGCTTGCGATAGAACTCAAGAATCTGCGCCTCAAATGAAAAGACATCGGTCCGCAAAGGACCAAATTGCTCCCCGTCAAGAGGCGTTGTCCCAAAAAATGCCGCCTCGCCCACCCGGTAGTGATTGAGCGACTGCGGAAGACACCCGTCACCCAAGATAGGAAGGGTGATAGAGCTTCCCCCTGAAACGAACTCGAGCTCGCATCCGCACCCGTCCTCTACGACACGGCGGTACGCATCAAGCTCCTCCATCTTTTCCATGGTGGGTTCGATGCCATACATGCAGCCGAGATTCGTGCCGATGCCGGCAATCTCGATGCCCGGAAGGCCGGTGGTCTTGCGGACAAGCCCTGCGAGGGCGTCCCCCTCGACGCCCTCGCGTATCTCCCCGAGCTCGACCATGAGAATGACCTTGTGCCGGATGCCAAGGCGCGAAGCCGCCGCACCGAGTGCCTTGAGCGTTGGATACGACGTGTTAAGCGAATAATCGCTGTAGCGGACAACCTGGTCGGCGTAGCCTACCTCCGGCGGTTTGATGTACATGGTCTGGATGGTGGGGTCAAGGGACTTGATGATGCCTAGGCTGTCAAGGCGCGAGTCCCCTATGGAATGGGGAATGGAAAGAATTCCCTCGTCACGAAGCGCCGAAAGCGTTTCGAAATGGCCGCACAGGACCTTCGTGACAAGGGTCCAGGATACGTTGCGCTTGGAAAAGAAGCGGTGGAGCCAGGAGACATTGTGCTCAATGGCCCCGATAGAGATATGAAGCGTCGCCATTTCCTACCCTTTCTTGTACCGCATCTCGACGTATGCTGCCGAAAATCCCATGCGCTCATAAAGATGCTGCGCGGGATTGTCCTTTTCCACGTGGAGGGCTATGTCGCCGTCGGTGTCCGCAATGGCGGCCTGCATGAGCTGTGTGCCGACACCCTCCCCGCGGAGAGAGGCATCGACAGCAATGTAGACCAGCAGATGCTCTGGGACAAAGCCCGCGGTGGGCATGTGCAGCATGACCAGCATGCCCACAAGTGCGTCGCCCTTGCGGGCAAGATAAATGGTGCCGCCCTTGCACGGATGGGATGAAAGCGCATAGTCGAGCGCACGATGAATATCCTCCATCGAGTCCCTATACCTGTCAAGGTGTTCGTGCAAGAATGTGGCAAGGGTTTCTGCGGATTCGGAAGGGGCCCTGGGGTCCAGGGTTGTGATGGTAATCATGATATCACCTTGTCTATGTTCATATTAAAATGCTGGGGAAAAAAAGGAAGGGGGAAGTCTTACGACTTCCACGATTCCACGAGGTCCTGATTCTCCGCTATCCACTGTGCGGCGATGTCGGACGGTTCCATACCCTCATCGCTGTAGAGGAGAATCCACTCGCTCTGAGTGTCGGGTGCTACCTCGAACTTCTCGAAGAACGACTGAAGCTCGGGAAAGTCGTCGGCGAATTCCGTACGGGTAATGGTGTAGACCACATCGCCGCCGCCAAAGATCTGCTCTGGCTCATCAAGCTTCTGGATGTCGAACCGGGCAAAGGCCGAGTGCGGTTCCCAGATGGTAAAGACCACCCACTCACCGGACTTTATCTTGCTGTCAACTTCAGCCATCATGGCAGGCGTGCTGCTTGACTTGAGCGTGTAATCGAGGTCATAGAGATCGATGGCGCGCTCGGCGTTGTGCATGATGCCTGCTCCTGGCTCAATGCCCACGATGGTGCCCCCAAACTCGCTGACATAATCGTTGAGGTCGGAAACGGCGGTCACTCCGGCATCATAGACATACGAAGGGACGGCAAGTCCCAACCAGGTCGTATCGACGTTGACATGAACCTGCTCAAGATCGTCCCCATACTGCGTCCAGTAGTCCTGGTGCGTGACAGGCAACCACCCGGCAAGGAGGACATCAATGTTTCCTTTTGCCATCTCAGCATATACGATGCCGGCGTCAAGGGTACTTGTATTGACCGTATATCCCCAGTCCTCAAGCACCTGCTTTACGACCTCGGTCTTTACCGTGACCCCCGGCCACGGGGGTAATCCGAACGAGACCGTACCTTTAGTATCATCATCTGAACCTGAATTTATGCAGCCGCTCAGAAGGACTGCGGTGGCCACAAGCATAAGCACGATGCCTGATGCCAGGGCCTTTTTCTTCACTTCGATTCTTACACCTCCTAATGTATTCTAGCATGAATCAATGCTCGTAAATGCGTGCAATTGCCTTCGTTATCCTGTCAAGGATAATGGCAAGGAACACCACGGAAAGCCCCGCCTCGAGGGCGTGCACAAGGCTGTACCGCTGTATGCCGGATATGATGACCTCCCCGAGGCCGCCGGCACCGATGAATCCCGCTATGACCACCATGGAAAACGCCAGCATGATGGTCTGGTTGATGCCCATGGCGATGGATGGCATGGCTATGGGCAGCTCTATCTTGGTAAGTATCTGTCGCGACGTCGATCCAAAGGACGTCCCCACCTCAACAATCTGCTCCGAGACCTGCTCTATGCCCAGGCAGGTGAGCCTAATGGCAGGAGGCATCGCGAAGATGACCGTTGCCACAACCCCCGGCGCCTCCCCGATGCCGAAAAAGAGGACGGCAGGAATAAGGTAGGAAAGCGACGGCAGCGTCTGCATGAAGTCGAGGAGCGGCTCGAGGAGCGTCGACACGACAGGCTTTCGCGCCTTGAGGATGCCCATGGGTATACCGAGGAAAAGCGCTATGGCCGTTGCCACGAACACGAGGGCAAGGGTGTGGAGCGTCGCATCCCACAGACGCATGCTGTAGATGAGCGAAAGGCTTGCCACGGAAAAGGCAGCCACATGAAGGCGCGCCGCCTTCCACGATATGAGGGCAACAAGAGCGACAAGAAGGACGGGAGGCAGAAACGCCAGCACGTCGTACACGCCGCCCACCATAGCATTGATGCCCGAACTGATGGCGCTAAAGATGGCATGGAGATTGTCGCTCAGGAAATTGATGCCGTTCACCAGCTCCCTACCTATAGGAATGCGCGGAATCATCATACCCGCCTCCGAAGGACGTTGATGGCATCTTGTTCACGGATGTATCCCAAAAACATGCCGTCGCCGTCGACGACCGGTACGGGATGCACAGACGATATAAGGGCAGGAAGACACTGATTCAGGGTCTTGACCCCCTCCACCGCACGCAGCTGCACGATGACCTCGCCAATCGTGTGAACCCCGCATTCTTCCCATCCCGCGAGCTCTTCCTCGGTAACAATGCCGACGTAGTTTCCCTCTTTCGTCACATAGCAGACGCCGTTGTCAGAGGCGGCAATGCATGAGGCCGCCTCGGCTGGCGTGGCCGACACATCGAGCGCCGTCTCGGCGCCGTGGGCGAGGGTCTCGACCCGGATAACGCTTCCGTACTCCACCTTCTGGACGAAGGTGCGAACAAACTCCGTGGCAGGGGAAAGGAGGATGGCCTCAGGCGTGTCCAGCTGCACCATCGTGCCCTCCTCGTCAAGGATGGCGATGCGGTCGCCGAGCTTGATGGCTTCGTCAAGGTCGTGGGTTATAAAGAGAATGGTCTTTTTCATCTTTTTCTGCAGGCGGACAAGCTCCTCCTGCATGCCTTGTCGTATGAGGGGGTCCAAGGCAGAAAACGGTTCATCCATAAACAGGATGTCGGGATCGACGGCAAGAGCCCGTGCGAGCCCAACGCGCTGTTTCATACCCCCTGAAAGCTCAGAGGGCTTGCTGTTCTCCCATCCCTCCAAGCCGACGAGCCTGAGCGCTTCAATGCCCTTTTTCACCATGTCCTCCTTTTGCGCACCTCGCATCTCAAGGCCGAGCACGGCGTTCATGAGAACGGTGCGGTGGGGAAGGAGGCCGAAGTGCTGGAACACCATG
>JAHKLV010000157.1 GCA_020854925.1 Candidatus Methanofastidiosia archaeon
ACCTCCATGAGCGCTTCACGAAGGCGGGTCATAGATGCTTCGGAGAGCGGATGGCCGTCAGAGGTGACGATGGTACGTACCGGCAGGCCTTCCACCACCCCGCACTCGTTTTCGGGAAGATGTGCTATGACGATAGGTTCCGGCACCTTGTCAAGGAGGCTGCACAACATGGTGCGGGCACGTGCCACCTCCTCGTGGGTCCATGTCCCCGTGACCACAATGTCGTAGTCGATGAGCGTTTCGAGCTCACGGGGTACGATACCGTAGGGAGAGGTGACAATAAGCTGTGTCAGAGAGGCGTACGGGCGCTTGCCGAGGGCGCTTTTCATGAGGGCGATGAACCTTCGGTGGCTTTGCGAGGTGCTGTACGGTTTTCTGGCCGAGCAGGGAAGGAGCACAACGATGGGGGAGGGGGGCGTATAGCGTGCGGTAACATCGTGTTCCCAGCGTACGATGGATGGGCGCCAGAAGGCGTCACGAGATATGCAGAGCTGTCGCTCCTGTGGTGTGGCGACATACTGCTCCCATGAAGAAAAGAAGTCAAGGTACAGGAGATTGAGCAGCGTCTTAGCCCTCAGGGAGGCGCAACTGGCCATTTCGACATACTGTGGCGTGGGATTGTCGAGAAAGGCAGCAAGCGCTTCCTGATGCCTATCTGATTCGGGAAAGAGGTCAAATCCCGCCGAGGCGAGCACCGGTATTTCTTCCGGTGTGCATTCTACATAGCAAAGCGCCCCCGGGTGGGCGCTGCGCACGGAAAAGAATGCGGAAAGGAGCGAGCGCTCGGAAGCTGCTGGAAAGAGGAATACGTCTGACGGGGGGAGCGATGACACAAACGGGTCATCATATTCGCTGTGGCCGGAAAGGTACACGGGTGTGACACCCCCCTCCCCACCCAATGACGCATTTTTTTTCTGGATGCGTCGGGCGACCTCGGGGGGCGTTCCTCTCACCACGCGCAGATAGGTGGTCGCACCCATATCCGATGCTTTCCTCACGTGGTCTCTTAGGGGGTATGAGAGCGGTTTTGAGGCTGTGATATCCCCCATGTGTATGGTGTCCCGTTCCATACGGGCATGGCAGGGGAGGGAAACCTTCGAATCCCCGTGTATGAAGTACCCTCTGCGGTATCCGTCCATGTGCGTAATCTCAATCATTGGTCAGCCTTTTCTGCAACCCCCTATAAATGCATGTCGGAACATAGTGCACGAATCGCGTATCATCCCTTCGCGGGAAGATACAAAGGTTTAAATAATATTTTACGGAAGGTACGGTCAGGCAGAAGACCAATTCTGCCATATCTGTGGTGGTTACGTGGGCGAATCGGCAAGCATTGACTATTATCATCAGCCAGATGACAGTGCCCAGGTTCAGAACCTGCTCAAGAAGATAAAGTACCTCGAGGTCCAGAAACAGAATTCCGAGTCCGAGAAGGTACGGCTCCAGCGCGAGCTTGAAGCGATGCGCAAGGAGCTTGAGCGCCTCCGTGCCCCGCCGCTCATCACGGCCACGGTCATGGACCGTCTCTCCGACGGGCGTGCCGTGGTGAAAAGCTCTTCGGGCCCCCATTTTGTCGTGGGTGTCTCACAGCTTATCGACATGGAAGACATACTCCCGGGGACACTTGTGGCCCTCAATCAGCGCACGCTCTCCATACTTGAGGTTCTTCCCACCTCGAAGGACCCCTTCGTATCCGGCCTTGAGGTGGTGGAGTGCCCTTCGACGACCTTCCAGGACATCGGCGGCCTTGACGACCAGATTGCCGAGATACGGGAAATGGTCGAGCTTCCCCTCCTGCATCCAGAACTCTTCGAATCTGTGGGCATAGAACCTCCGAATGGCGTTCTGCTCTACGGCCCCCCCGGTAACGGAAAGACCCAGCTGGCAAAGGCTGTTGCACGAGAGACGTCTTCAACGTTTATCAAGGTGGCAGCGTCGGAATTTGTGCGTAAGTATATCGGCGAGGGCGCACGACTCGTGCGGGAGACATTCAAGCTTGCCAAGGAGAAGGCGCCTGCCGTCATCTTTATCGATGAGCTTGACGCCATTGGTGCTGCGCGAACGGAGTCAAGCGTATCGGGCGACCGCGAGGTGCAGCGCACGCTCATGCAGCTCCTCTATGAGCTGGACGGCTTCGAGAAGCGGGAGGATATCAAGATCCTCGCCGCAACAAACAGGCCGGATATTCTGGACAGTGCCTTGCTGCGCCCCGGACGATTCGATCGTCTTGTGGAGATACCGCTCCCTACACGGGTAGGGCGGAAGTCTATTTTCCTCATTCATACCGCAAGGATGCACCTCAAGCGCGTGGATATTGACAGCATCGTCGACGTGACCGACGGCGCCTCCGGGGCACAGATAAAGGCAATCTGCACCGAGGCGGGCATGTTTGCCGTAAGGGAACGCCGCACACACGTCACGCAAAGGGATTTTGATGCAGCCGTCAAGAAGGTCTTCCAGGCAGGTCCTGTCGATGCCGCCGACCATACCGGCATATTCAGGTAACCTTTTAAACCAATCCATTGCAGGGATACTGATGAATCGTAGATCTTTCGCACTTATCATGGTATGTTCTTGCATCCTTTTCTCAGGATGCATCACGGGAAGCGAGGAGGACAATGCTAAGGATGTTGTACGCGACTATTATTCCGCCTACAACAGCCGTGATGCTACAGCAACCGTATCCTTGTTCGCATCATCGGTTATCGATGGTGCGGGGGGGAAGGATACATTCAAGGAGAATCTTGCATCCGTTTTCGATGCGGCCGACCAGTCTGCGCTCCAGCTCAAGATTGTCCGATTCCTCAATGTGCGTATCTCTGACGATACCGCCTTTGTGAACTTTGACGTGCGGCTTACTGACGTTGACCGTGACCAAGAGTCTAATGTCACCTTCAAACTTGTGAAGGAAAGCGGCAAATGGAAGATTCTTGAGATGAAGGAAACATAGTGTCCCTCATCCTTGTGAGTGCTTTTGTCTCCATGCTCCATGACTGCACAGTGCACCCATGGCCCTGACGGCGCGTTCCGGTGTTTGGTAGCATGGAAGCCCTGCCGCCTCGAGCTCTTCTACTCTCCTTTGCGTGTAGGTGCCTCCCGCCGCCACAACGACTACCGGTTTTGTTCCCTGTTGAAGGAGGGCTACCGCCCTTTCCACGGCATCGTCACCCAAGGTCGGGACCTGGAAGAGGAAGATAAGCACGATAGCGTCTACGTTCTCGTCATCAAGCACGGCGCGCAGCGCTATCTCGTAGCGCTCAATGTCGGCATCACCCGTCAAGTCAATAGGATTTTTCACGGTGCAATACGGGGGAAACGATGCCCGCATGTGTTCCTTTGTATGCTCTTGGAGCGGCGCGAGAACGAGCCCCCAGTCCTCGAGTGCGTCTGCCGCCATAACGCCCGAGCCACCGCCGTCGGTGATGATGGCGATACGGGCACCTGAGGGGAGCGGTTGCCACAAAAATGCCTTTGAAACGTCAAATAGCTCTTCGGAGGAGTAGGTGCGTATGATGCCCGATTGTTTGAACGCCGTGTCGTAGACACGGTCAGAACCCGCAAGGCTCCCCGTGTGCGAAGCGGCTGCCGCCGCCCCTGCACGCGAACGCCCTGCCTTGAGGATGACGATGGGCGTCTTTTTCGTAGCCTCCCTGGCGGCTTTCATAAACATCCTCCCGTACTCAAGGCCTTCCATGTAGATAGTGATGACGCGGGTCTCGTCATCCTCTGAAAGATAGGTTATGAGGTCCGAATAGTTGACATCAATCTTGTTGCCGAAGCTGACAACCTTGCTTACGCCGAGCCCCACGGCGGCAAACCAGTCAAGCACCGCCGATACGAAGGCACCGGACTGGGAGATAAGGCCGATATGCCCCGCGGGCGGGCGCCCCATCTTTTCTTTTGGGAGAAATACCGTGTCTACGCCCGTGGCTGGTACATAGATGCCGACACAGTTCGGTCCGATGACCCTGATGTCCGATTCGTTGATAATGGTGCGGAGCTCCTGCTCACGTTCGACCTCCCCCACCTCTGAGAATCCTCCCGTTATGATGACGCATGCAGGAATGCCCTTTTCCACACATTCCCTCATGACGGGATTGACGGCACGGGCGGGAATAACGATGACCGCGAGGTCGACGTCGCCGGGTATGTCCCGGACGGAGCGGTACGCCTTCACCCCCTGTATTTCCTCAGATGAGACGCTTACTGGATAGACATCCCCTGCAAAGGGGCCGTGGTAAAAGAGTGAGAACGTGACATTGCCCAAGGAGTCCTTCTTGTTGGAAGCACCGATGACCGCTACGGAGCGGGGATGGAAAAACGCATCGAGATGCTCTGTATGGCTGCTGTCTTCCTCCCGATTCATATTCATTCATAGCCATTTTTCGTTTTTATAATTTTCCTCTTTGTTCTTTGTTGTGCAAAAGAAAAATGATTCTTTTGTTTTTTTCATATATTTTATATTTTTTACCACATTTTGTTATTTTTTGGAATAATATCACTGTATAGGGTACTCCGTAACGCCCTAAGGCCATCGGGAACCCTGCCTTGGAAAGGTATATATGTCTATGGCCAGAGCTGGTATCATGGGAGAACACAGAACGGTATGCAGTCGAGGGGGCGCGTCCAGATGAGAAAACTCCTGGCCTATGGACAGCATACCATCATCATTATCGGCACGGGGCACGTGTTTTCCGCCAGCATCCGTGAGGTGGAGGGCACCATCGCGGGTGTAGCACCCGCGGCGGTGTGTGTTGAGCTTGACCCCGAACGGTATCAGGCTCTGTTATCGGGGGAACGGGCGACATTTTGGGACCTTTTTCGTGCGCGGGGTCTTGGATTTGCCCTCTTTAGCAGTATCATGTCCGGTATCCAGGGCCAGATAGGCCAGGATTTCGGCGTCATGCCCGGCTCGGACATGCTTGCAGCCGTCACCGCAGCTGAGCAGGCTCGGTCACCGGTCTTTTTTGTCGACAGGAATGTGGGTGTCACCATCGCTCGGCTTGTACAAGGCATGCCAAAAAGGGAAATGGCCAAGATGCTCGGAGGGGCGCTCCTCTCTCTCCTGCCCTTCAAGAAGACGGTGTCTGAGGCGGAGTTTGACGAACGATTCGTTTCGTCTATCCTGGAGGAATTTAAGGCCTACTCCCCCACGGCCTACCGCGTGCTTATCGAGGAGCGAAACGCGCACATGGGAAGGGCCATCGTCGGAGTGGCATCACGATTCTCGGAGCCCGTCACGCTTGTCGTCGTCGTGGGTGCCGGCCACCTGCCTGGACTGCATGAGTGGCTTACCGGTCATGCCCCTGTAGAACGGGGCGCCGAACAACACCCTTCTTCATGAGGCATGCATCAAAGCGATATTATTATCTACTGTAACGTTTATAAATGGTGACAGAACGTAAGCTACGGAATGCCTTCGCCTCCGTGGGGATGTCTGCACTCCTGGTTGTGATCATATGCTTACCAAACAGAGGAAAAAGGAACTGATGGCGCAGATGGGCCCCCAGACGCCCAGTGTCATCATAGGAAAAAATGGTGTCACCGATGCCATTTTAGAGGAAATAAAAAACCAGCTGGCTTCAAAAAAGATAGTAAAGGTCTCGCTGCCCCAAAATGCCGAAAAAAAGGAGGAAGTCGTAGAGGTCATCTGCACCTTCACTAATTCCACCTGCATCGACCTCCGCGGGAGAAAAGTAATATTATACCGTGAATGAACGAATGAGGGCACGCTCTCTGTTATCTTTAAGGCAGCAACCACAAGGTTTATAAATTGATGAAAAACACAATACACTATTCCCTTATGATGTTCCATCCTTTGAAGATATTCGCGTGCCTCGGCGTCTGCGGGGGCGGTGGCGAAATATATTTATAAGGATGAAAAGAGGTAGAGAGATATTTGTTAACAGGTGAGACAATGACAACAGTTTACGATGTTCCGGCTGAAGCGTTCATAACGAAGCTGGCCGCGGAATTGGAAGCGATTCCTGCCATGGCGCCACCCGCGTGGGCCATGTTTGTCAAGACGGGCGTTCACAACGAGCGCCCGCCCGAGCAGGGCAACTGGTGGTATATCCGCGCCGCCTCCGTCCTGCGAAGGATCTACATTGAGGGTCCTGTGGGCGTCATGCGCCTTCGTACCTACTATGGTGGCAAGAAGAACAGGGGTCACAAGCCGGAAAAGAAGATGCCCGGAAGCGGTGCAATCCTCCGTACCATGCTCCAGCAGTTCCAGGAGGCTGGATTTGCCGAGACTACGCCGAAGGGGCGTGTTATCTCGCCCAAGGGCATGGCCTTGCTTGACAATCTGAGCAAGGTGGTCAAGGACGAGGTCGTTGCTTCCGTACCGGAATTGAGCATTTATTAGGGGTTTCGATAGCGTGGACGATGCAGAAGCCATCAAGAGGAAGAAGCTGGAAGAGCTTCAAAGACGCCAAGCCGAGGCTGCCTCACCGCAGCAGTCTGCAGCAGACTATGAGGCCCGCCAGGCACAGGAACTGCAAAAGCAGGCCGTGCTTCGCGCCCTCCTCCTTCCCGAGGCGCGAGAGCGGCTCGTTCGCGTGAAGATGGCCCGCCCTGAATTTGGGGCGCAGGTTGAGAACCTTATCATGCAGCTTGCCCAGCAGGGCAGGATACAGCAGAAGATGTCTGAGGAGACGCTCCTTGCGCTCCTTCGCCAGGTACAGGGCGAGAAGAAGGACTTTAAAATACAGCGATTATGATGTCATTGAGGAGAGTGTACAGAGATGAGCAGGAACAAGCCAGTGGCAAAGAAATTGAGACTGGGCAGAGCCCAAAAACAGACAAGGCGCGTACCCGTGTGGGTATGGACCAAGACGAGACTTGGCGTGCGCTTCCACCCGAAGCGCCGGCAGGGTAGGCGAGTAAAACTGCAGCTGTAATGGTGAGAAATATGGACATTGGAGAAGAGAGAATTTATGTCGTGCCCCTCCGGAAGGTCAAGGCGGCCCCCCGAGGCACGAGAGCGCCACGCGCCATGCGCGAAGTGCGATCATTCCTGGTACGTCATACGAAGACGAATACTGTCGTCATCGACCAAGCCCTCAACGAACATGTGTGGGGCCGTGGCATTGAAAAGCCCCCCTCCCGCGTTCGTGTTCGCGTTGTCAAGGAAGAGGTCGATACCGACGCAGGTAAGGTAGCGCGGGTCAATGTATACCTCGCAGAGTGATTTACATGATTGAACGGATGTCTCTTGGCGGTACTCCCTTTATCGGGATAGTGGCGTTTTCCACCGAACATGCGACCGTGGTCAGGACCGGCATACCAGAAGGCAAGATGGAGACCATCTCTTCTGTAATGGGTTCAACGACCATCGCGTCAACGGTAGCCCGTACCGACCTTGCTGGCATCTTCTTGGCAGGCAACTCCAACGGTATCCTTATTCCCAACATTCTTGAAGATTTTGAAGAAGAAGCCCTTCGTGCGGCCTTCGACATTGACGTGCACACGGTCAACACGAAGTATACCGCTTTGGGAAATCTTGTCCTTGCCAACGACCGGGGCTGCGTTATCAGCCCGGAACTTGCAGGACACAAAGAGGAGATTTCCTCTGTCTTGGGGGTCGAGGTGCAGGAAGGCATCATCGCCGGGTTCAAGAACGTTGGCAGCGTTGCCGTAGCGACGAACAAGGGATGCCTTGTACACCCTGAAACGTCTCCCGAAAAGATGGAGTGGTTGCGCGAGGTGCTCAAGGTCCCGGTGAATCACTCCACCGCTAACCGGGGTGTGGGATATCTTGGCGGTTGCATGATTGCCAACAGCAAGGGCGTCGTTGTCGGTGACATATCAACTGGCCCCGAACTTGGAAGGATAGACGATATGTTGATGGAGGAATAAAAATGGTTTCAGCATTCACGGTCAAGGGGAGATTCCTTATGGGCTCCTCATTTCAAAAGTTTGAGAAGGTCGTTAGGGCTTCCCAGGAAGAAAATGCCCGGGAAAAGGTCTTTCTCGACCTTGGCTCAAAGCACGGCGTAAAGCGTAAGAACATCATCATCGAAGCGATACAGGCTGATTAACATGGAAGATGTCAGGCAGCTTTCGGCACAGATGGCCCTCCTCGAGCGGCAGGGCGAGGCACTCCGACAGAACATTGAGTTGCTCCAGGCACATCTCCGCGAGTTGCTCGTTTCAAAGGAGACGATAGGAAATCTTCGTGATGCGCCGGATGGACAGGAGTTTCTTTGCCCTATCGGCGGCGGATGCTACGTTTTTGCAAACGTGTCCGACCACGACAAGGTTATCGTCAACCTTGGTTCCAACATCGCCATGGATGCAGAACCTGATCGAGCTCTGTCTGTTATCGATAAGCGTATAGAGGAAACGAACACCCTCCTTTCTGAGAGTTCGAAGGCCTTTAGCGACGTCCAGCAGCGCATGCAGGACCTCGACGCCCGTGGCAGGGAGATCATGCAACGCTCATCGGCCCAGCAACCTCGGCAACCCCCGAAGGCGCAGTAAGGGGTCGCCCCATGTTCGGCTCTTTCAAGTCCAAGGTCTCGTCGTTTCTGGATACCGTGTCCCAGAAGACGATATCTGCCCAGGATATCGATGATATCCTTTGGGACTTCCAGCTCGTTCTCTTAGAAAACGACGTGTCCGTGAAGGTGGCCGAAAAGCTTGGGACAGACCTTAAGGAACGGCTTGCAGGCACGCAGGTATCTCTTGCAGAAAAGAAGAAGAGCGTGCTCAAAGCAGCGCTTCGGGAATCGGTCCTCGCCGTTCTGCAGTCCGAACCCATGGACCTTTACACCGTCATCGATGAACACCGCGCACGTGGCGCCCCTACTATTCTCATGTTCTTTGGATTCAATGGTACGGGAAAGACCACCACCATCGCCAAGCTTGCATACATTCTCCGGAAAAAGAAGTATTCCTGTGTCATCGCCGCCGCAGACACGTTCCGTGCGGGTTCCATCGAGCAACTCGAGCGCCATGCCGATGCCGTCGGGGTAAAGGTCATCAAGCAGGGCTACGGCTCCGATCCCGCGGCAGTTGCCTACGACGCCATCCAGCATGCCAAGGCACGTGCCGTGGACGTCGTCCTCATCGATACGGCGGGGCGGGCGGAAACAAACAAGAATCTCATGGACGAGATGCGCAAGATGGTGCGTGTTGCGGCGCCAGACCTGAAAATATTTGTGGGAGACGCCCTTGGCGGAAATGCGGTGGTGGAACAGGCAGAAAAGTTCAACGATATCGGCATCGACTGCTCGATTCTCACCAAGGTGGATGCAGATGCGAGGGGTGGCGCGGCACTTTCTATTGCGTATGTCACCCGGCGACCCATCCTCTTTGTCGGCGTGGGCCAGTCCTACGATGACCTGCTTCCTTTCGATCCCAACTGGATGGTAGAGCGGCTCTTTGAGTAGCCACAGCGCAACGGGCTTATACCGCCGCCATCCCTGCCTTTTGTCCGCATTCTGATTCATCCGATTCCACGGTGACCGCAGTGGAAATAGTCACCTCTGCCAGGATGGATTTCGCGATGTAACATCCTTTTGTGGCGAGGGAAAAGGCGCGTTCAGCTTTTTTTGCATCTTTTTCCGAAGACACCGTGGCCGATGCCGCAAGATGCACACCCGAGATGACAAAATCGATGCCGCACGGGTCTATGGTGTCGGTGGCGGTGACGGAGAGGGAACGGAACTTGATGCGCATCTGTTCGGCCACGTTGAGCACATATGAGGTAAAGCATGCCGAGACGGCGGAGAGGAAGAGGTCCTCCGGGTCTATGACATGGGGATGGCCCCTGAACTCAGGGGGAACGGCAAAGGGCACGGTACCCTTTTCGGGGTCGGCGAACAGGAGGGTGCCCCTCTTTTTTTCCTTCCACGTAGCCGTTACGAGGCCCGGTGTGGGTTCCATCATTTACCGCCTCCTGCACGCTTCCTGAGTTCGGCAGCAACAGACGCCGAGGTGCCGCTAAGGTGGGTCAGGGGGTAGGTGAGCTCTGATGGCCGATACGATACGATAACGGCGACAACCATATGGGCATCGGGGACCCGATGTTCCACCCATGCTGCCACCGCAGCAAGGATGTCACCCCTCTTTGCCTCGTTCATGACAAGGATGGGTGGCAGGATAACGATGCCTTCTTCACGGGGCGCCTCGTTCATGTTCCCCCCGATGGCCATAAGCGCCCTCACCCCCGACCTGATAAGGGTATCGCTTATTTCCATGGCGTAGGGGCTCAGGGGCGCATGAGCGGGGTTGTATGACAAGGGAAGGAGCAGGGCATCCGTTGTCGGTGCGATATCGGCAAGGGTGCCGGTACGATTCTTCATGTAGGTGTTAATGACTGCCGCCTCAAGGCGGTCTTCAATGCTATTGTTCATGGCATTTTTTTTGTCCATTCCTTTTTAACGGTTTTTGCGTGGCGCGGGGCATGGCTAACTTTTTATACCGGTGGAATGACGTAGTGGCATCAGTATCGACGTGATATCATGATTAGCGTTATTCTTGGAAGCCAGTGGGGCGATGAGGCCAAAGGGAAGCTTACCGACCTGTATGCAGCTAACGCCGACCTTGTGGTACGATTCCAGGGTGGGAACAATGCAGGCCATACAATTGTCGTTGGGGACGAGACCTTCAAGCTCAGGCTCCTTCCCTCCGGTGTCGTCCAGGGGCGGGACGTCGTTTTGGGAAACGGCATGGTCATCGACCCTTCCATTCTCATGGAGGAACTAGGGGAGCTAACGGCACGCTCGGTACCCGTAGGAAACATTTCCATATCAGACCGTGCGCATGTTATCCTGCCATACCATCGCCAGGAAGACGCCATTCTCGAAGAGCTCAAGGGTGCCCTCAAAGCAGGCACCACGGGAAAAGGCATCGGCCCCTGCTATGCCGACAAGGTTTCCCGCATCGGCATCCGCTTTGCAGACCTTATCGACCCGCAGGCATTCAAGGAAAAGCTTGACACGGCCTACGCCATCAAGGAGGCGCTCTTTTCATCACTCGGGCACGATATGACCGTTTCAAAGCAGGAGATAGTACGTGAGTACTCTGAATACGCCCGTATCCTTGCACCGTATGTCACCGATACGAGCTACCTTATCACCTCGTACCACCAGCAGGGAAAGCGCATACTTCTCGAGGGTGCCCAAGGAACCCATCTTGATATCGACCACGGCATCTACCCGTACAATACGTCCTCGAACACGATCTGCGGTGGCGCCTGCACCGGCGCGGGCATTCCACCCCATTCCATTGGTCGCGTACTTGGCATCGTGAAGGCCTATACCACGCGCGTGGGTACCGGCCCGGTACCCACCGAGCTCCACGATGCACAAGGGCGGCATCTTGCGGACAAGGGTCATGAGTTTGGCACGGTCACCGGAAGACCGCGCCGCTGTGGGTGGCTTGACCTCATGCTCGTCTCTTATGCCCATCGGCTCAATCACTTTGATGGTATCTTTGTCACGAAGCTTGATGTCCTTTGCGGTCTTGAGGCCGTGAAAGTCTGTGTCGGCTACGAACACAACGGTGAATCGCTTGCCACCTTTCCCTCGAACATGCGGGTCCTTTCCGAGGTGACCCCCGTCTACACGGAGTTCCCGGGATGGGACTTTGACTGCGCCACCATCGTCGCTGGCGGATTCGATGCACTCCCTGATGCGGCAAAGGATTATCTCAAGTTCATTGAAAACGAGCTTGACATACCCCTTTACGGCTTTTCCATCGGCCCGAAGCGCTCGGAGACCATCACGTTCCGTGACATCTTTTAAGGTCCCGCCCCACCAAGGCGGGTGCCTCTTAGCGGAACTAACTCTGTGGCAGCGGCAGGGAATGAGGGTACTGCCGCTGTTCCACAATCATTATAAATCGATGTTGGATTCTGGTATATAAATGCAGGATTCAATCGTCATCAGGGGTGCACGCGAGCACAATCTCAAGAATATTTCCTTGTCTCTCCCACGGGACAAGGTTATCGTCATTACCGGCCTGTCTGGTTCCGGCAAGTCCACGCTCGCCTTTGACACCCTTTACGCCGAAGGGCAGCGCCGGTATGTGGAATCCCTTTCCTCCTATGCCCGGCAGTTCCTCGGGCTCATGAACAAGCCTGATGTCGATGCCATCGAGGGCCTTTCTCCCGCCATTTCCATCGAACAAAAGACAACCTCAAAGAATCCTCGCTCCACCGTAGGTACGGTCACGGAGATCTATGACTACCTTCGTCTTCTGTTCGCACGTGTCGGGACACCCTATTGCCCGGTCCACGGCATCCCCATCCAGAAGAAGACTCCCGCTGCCATCGCCGACCAGCTTGTTGTCGATTATCCCGATAGCGACCTCGTTATCCTCGCACCGCTCATCCGCCAGAAGAAGGGCACGTACGAAAAGCTCGTGGCAGAACTCAACAAGGAAGGATACCGCCGCGTGCGTATTGACGGCGAGATACGGCGCACCGACGAACCCGCATCGCTTGAGCGCTATAAGAAGCACGACATAGAGATCGTCATCGACCGGGTGTCCACCTCCGACCGGTCGCGCATCAGCGAAGCGGTTGAGGCGGCGCTTGCAAAGGGCGACGGGCTTATCATCGTGCTCGTCGGCACCGAGGAGAAGATATACTCTTCCAAGATGTCGTGCCCCGAGTGCGACATCACCTTTGAAGAGCTCCAGCCACGCATGTTTTCCTTTAACTCCCCCTTTGGGGCCTGTGAGTCCTGTTCTGGTCTGGGGTATCGTGAGGAGATAGACCCTGCCCTTGTCATCCCCGACCGGTCGCTCTCCATAGCGGAGGGGGCGTTGCGCCCGTATCGCAACACCATCGATGGATGGCGCATCCGCCAGATAGCCACCGTTGCCAGGGAAGGCGGATTCGACCTGATGACCCCCCTCAAGGACCTTACCGAAGCGCAGCTTTCCCTTATCCTCTACGGTTCTGAAAAAAAGTTAACGTTCACCTATACCTCAAAAAGCCATGATGCCACCATGCAGTACAAGGGCTATTTTGAAGGCGTTATCCCGCAGCTCGAGCGGCTCTACGGGCAGACGCAGTCTGAGTATCGCCGTAGGGAAATTGAGCAGTACATGCGATTTACCCCATGCCCCTCCTGCGGCGGGCGGCGCCTCAAGGATAAGATCCTTTCCGTGAGGATACAGGGGAAAAACATCATCGACGTCACCGACCTGTCCATTAAGGATGCCAAGCATTTCTTTGAGACGCTTTCCCTTGACGACACACAGATGCGTATCGCCCACCAGGTTATCAAGGAAATCATGTCTCGGCTCACCTTCCTCGATGACGTGGGGCTTTCCTATCTCACGCTTTCCCGTTCTGCAGGAACGCTTTCCGGAGGGGAGGCACAGCGCATACGGCTTGCAACACAGATTGGTTCAAATCTCATGGGCGTACTCTACATCCTTGATGAACCGAGTATCGGCCTGCACCAGCGGAACAACTACCTCCTTATCCGGACGCTGTATCACCTGCGGGACATAGGCAACACGTTGGTGGTGGTCGAGCACGACGAGGAAACCATCCGGAGTGCCGACTATGTGGTGGACATGGGTCCCGGCGCTGGTATTCATGGCGGGCATGTGGTCTCACAGGGCACTCCCGCGGAGATTGAGGCCGACCCTGCTTCACTTACCGGTCGCTATCTCTCGGGGGAGCTCTCCATACCCGTGCCGAAGAAGCGCCGAAAGCCTTCGGGCCACATCGTCATACGCGGCGCGCGCGAGCACAATCTCAAGAATATCGACGTCTCCATACCACTTGGTGTTCTCGCTGTCGTTACGGGTGTTTCGGGCAGCGGCAAGTCGACGCTCGTCTATGATATCCTTTACCGGCAGATGATGCGCCGCCTTTACAACAGCAAGGAGGCTCCGGGCGACCATGACGCGATAGTCGTGCCCGACGAGGTAGACAAGGTCATCATGATTGACCAGTCACCCATCGGAAAGACCCCGCGAAGCAATCCTGCGACATACATCAAGGTCTTTGACGATATCCGTGCACTCTTTGCCATGACAACCGAGAGCAAGGTGCGGGGCTATAAGCAGGGGCGGTTTTCCTTCAACGTTCGTGGGGGGCGCTGTGAGGCCTGCCAGGGTGACGGCCTTATCAAGATCGAGATGAACTTCCTGCCAGACGTCTACGTCCCCTGCGAGGAATGCAAGGGCAAGCGATTCAACAAGGAGACCCTGGAAGTGACATACAAGGGCAAAAACATCGCCGCCGTCCTTGACATGACCGTGGAGGAGGCGCTCTCCTTTTTTGAGAATATCCTCTCCATCAGGCGCAAGCTCCAGATGCTCTACGACGTAGGCCTCGGCTATATCAAGCTCGGACAGCCGTCGACCACGCTTTCCGGGGGCGAGGCACAGCGGATAAAGCTTACGAAGGAACTTGCAAAGAGGGCTACGGGAAACACCATCTATCTTCTCGACGAACCCACCACCGGCCTTCATTTTCATGATGTCAAAAAGCTCCTTGACGTCCTCGACCGCCTTGTGCGCAAAGGCAATTCCGTTATCATCATCGAGCACAACCTCGATGTTATCAAGACTGCCGACCACCTGATAGACCTCGGGCCCGAGGGCGGAACAGACGGTGGGGGCATTGTGGCAGAGGGCACGCCCGAAGACGTGGCAGCCTGTACAACAAGTTACACCGGCGAATTCCTCCGGCGCGTGTTGCCCCATGATTGACCTTGACCGCGTCCCCGATGAACCGGGGTGCTATCTCTTTCGGGACGCCCAGGACATCGTCATCTATGTGGGCAAGGCAAAGTCACTCAAAAAGCGGGTGCGGTCCTACTTCCAGACCAAGGAACACGAC
>JAHKLV010000186.1 GCA_020854925.1 Candidatus Methanofastidiosia archaeon
CCCGTGTGCCCTGTACGGGTGGGGTGCGGGCACCCGCCTTCGCGGCTACCAGTATGCCGCCGCCTTCGCGCTCCTCGCCGCTCTTGCCGTACCCTCTGAGCTTGCCACGCACCGGATCGGGGCGCTTGCCGCGGCCGCCGTAGTCACGAGCGCCGCCCTCGGCCTCAAGCGCCTGTCGGTGCGGTCAGCCCCCGCCCTCGCCGTCGTGCTCGCGGCGCTGTGTCTCGTGTCCTTCTCCTACGTCGGTGCCCGCGACCCCATCTACCGCGCCGAAGACCGTGCCGGCGCGGCCTTTGTCGGCGGGGCGGCGCTTTCCCCCGTGGCTTCGACGGCCGGCCACCTCGTCACCTTCTACGGCGCCACGGTCCTTGTCGACGAGTACGCCCAGTACGCACCCGGTCATGCGGAGCGCTTGGCGGCGACCCTGGGCGTTATCATGCGAAACGCCAAGGACTATGCCCTTCTCGACAGGGAGGGGGTGCGCTACCTCTTTGCCGAGCGGTGCGTCACGGCGCCGACGGCCGGCCAGTTCCCCTGCATCTACGACAGCGGCGCCCGGGTCTACGTCCTTTCCCCGTAGCACAAGATACCTTTTTATGGGCGTGCGGATGACGTGAAGGCATGGATACCGATGTCGACGCGCTCATACGCGAGCATGCGCTCAAGAACGCCGTGCTGCATCACGGCACGGCCGACCCCAAGGCGGTGGTGGGCAAGATCCTCGGGTCCCGCCCCGACCTCCGGCAGCAGGCGCGGGAGGTCATCGCCCGCGTCGCCGAGGTGGCGGGAGACGTGAATGCCCTGGGCCCCGAAGCCCAGCATGAGGAGCTTTACGCCCTGGACCCGTCGTTCTTTGCCGCCGAGGAGAAGAAGCGCAAGGACTTTCCGCCTCTTCCCAGCGCCGTTGACGGCGCGGTGGTCACCCGCATGCCCCCCGAGCCAAACGGCTACCCCCACATCGGGCACGGCCTGTCGTTCTACTTCAACTATTACTATGCAAAGCGGTACCACGGCCGCGTCATCCTCCGATTCGACGACACGAATCCCAAGGCTGAGCGCCGCGAGTACTACGACGCCATCAAGGCCGACCTTACCTGGATGGGCCTTACCTGGGACGAGGAACGCAACATGTCCGATGACATGGACCGCTACCGGGCCTGTGCCGAGCAGCTCCTCGCACAGGGGGACGCCTACGTGTGCACGTGCGGGCAGGAGACCGTCTCGGCGCTCCGCTATGCCGGCACGGCGTGCCCCTGCAGGGCGCTCTCCACCGAGGAGAACGCCGCCCGCTGGGAGGCGATGCAGGACGCCCCCGAGGGTGCCATGGTGCTGCGCCTGAAGGGCGACGTGGCGTCGCTCAACACCACCATGCGCGACCCCGCCATCATGCGCATCATCGACCACCCCCACCCCGTGCAGGGCGACCGGTACCGCCTCTGGCCGGTCTACGACTTCGCCTGCGCCATCGAGGACGGGACCCTCGGCATCACGCACGTGCTGCGCTCCAACGAGTTCGCGCTGCGCATCGAGCTTCAGGATTACCTTCGCGACCGTCTCGGCCTGCCCAATCCCGTGACCCTCCAGTACTCGCGGTTCAGCATCCGCGGTTCGCCCACCTCCAAGCGCCTCATCAAGCCGCTTATCGAGGACGGCACCGTCACCGGATGGGACGACCCCCGCCTCGTGACGATCCGCGGCCTCGCCCGCCGCGGCATCAGGCCCGAGGCCATCTACGAGCTGGCCCGGGAGATGGGCCTTTCCACCGCCGAGCCCGAGATAGACTGGTCGCTCGTGGAGGCCATCAACAGGAAGCTCATCGACCCGGTCACGCGCCGGTACTTCTTTGTCCCCGACCCGGTCCCCGTGAAGGTGCAGGGCATCGAGGGCAGGGAGGCCAACTTGCGCATGCACCCCACCGAGGACCTCGGCACGCGGCGGCTTGCGGCCACGCCCGTCCTCTTCCTCGCACGCTCGGACGTCCGCGACCTGTCGCCCGGCGACGTGGTGCGGCTCAAGGACCTGTGCAACATCCGCATCGAGGCCGTGGGCGATACGGTGTCGGCGGCCGTCTCCACCGACCCCATCGACATGCACGAGGTGCGAAAAGTCCAGTGGGTACCCGACCCGGGCCTTCCGACAACGGTGCTGGTCCCCTCGTCGCTGTACAACGCCGACAAGGAGGTCGTCGCCGAAAGCCTCGCCGTGGAGAACGGCCTGGCCGAGCCCGCCGTCGCCTCGCTTCCCGTGGGCACGGTGGTCCAGTTCGAGCGTTACGGATTCGTGCGCGTGGACGCGCAGGGGCCAGGCACCACCTCCGTGGTCTTTGCGCACCGGTAGGGATGGCCATGGACCGTAAGACCCGCCTCGTGCCCTTCGACCGGCGATACCTGCCCTTCCTCTCGTCCCTGTGGCAGGACGCCAGGGTCACGTGCATGACCGGCCTTCCCCCGGGCGGCATCGACATGGACGCCTGGTACGAGAACTATATCGAAGGCAAGCGCCGCTCCAAGGGGGGCTCCGAGCAGTTCGTCATCCTGGACGAGGAGGGCGAGCCCGTGGGCGAGACGGCGTTTGGCACCCTTCCCAAGACGTTTCAGTTCGGCAGCTGGGTCAAGGACGAGCGGAGGGATGCCGCCATGGCCGACATCAAGATAGCCTACGGCCTGTGGGGCAGGGGCTACGGCCTTGACGCCTTCACCCAGCTTGTAGAGCACGTCTTTTCCCACACCGGCGTCATGGACATCGTCACCCTACCGCAGGACCAGAACGAGCGGGCGCTCCGATTGTACGCCCGCTGCGGATTCATTCCCGTGGGCGGGGTGACGGAGCACAAGATACAGGTTTACATCCTGTCACGGGAAGCGTGGGGGCCATGACGCGGGTCATCATCTACCACGCCGGGCAGTGCGACCCGAAGAAGTGCACGGCGCTTCGTCTCAAGAAGTTCGGCGAGGCGGAGGTCGTCGAGAAAATCCGCCTCATACCGAGCGGCTGCATCTTCCTCAATCCGTTCTCCGCAAAAACGCTC
>JAHKLV010000024.1 GCA_020854925.1 Candidatus Methanofastidiosia archaeon
CCGGTAGATGGCCTCAGGGAACAGGAAGAACACCACGGCGCACGCCGTCATGAACGGAATGAGCATGCGGTAGCAGTACGAGCGCAGCTCGCCGACCCGCGCCGCGTTGCCGGCACCCCAGTAGTATCCCGCCGCCGACACAAAGGCCCCGGCAAGCCCGAACATGGGAAGAAACGCCAACGATTCCGTGCGGAATCCCACGCCGAAGACCGCGAGCGCCTCGCTTCCATACGTGGATAGGATGCTGTTCATGAAAAAGAGCGAGACCGAATACGAGAGGTGCGAGAGCGATGCGGGCAACCCCACGGAAAGGATGGGTACCAGGGTCTCCCGCCACCTCAGTCCCGTGTCCCTGTGAAGGTCGATGTCACGTGCGTCCCTGCGCAGCACGTACCACAGCCCGATGCCTAGGGAGAGGTAGCGCGCGGCCACGGTGGCCACGGCAGCGCCGGCGACCCCCCACCCGAATCCGAAGATGAGGAGGGGGTCAAGCACGATGTTGGCAACGGCGGCGCTTGTCATGATGAGCATGGCGCGCCTCGTGTCTCCCACCCCGCGCAGCACGGCGTCGATGCCCAGGGAAAGAAAGATGGCGGGCGCGCCGAGAAGCACGATGCCAAGATACGTTGAAACATAGGGGAGGACGTCGGCCGGCGTGCCGAGTGCCTGCATGACGGTGTCGATGGCGGCAAGCCCGATACCTGCCGCGGCAAGCCCGCAACAGAGCCCGAACACGAGGGCCACCTGCGCGGCATGGTCTGCCCGGTCGTAGCGACGGGCGCCGATGGACCGGGCGATAAGCGACTGGGTGCCGATACCGATGCCGCCACCGAGCGCAATCATCACCATCTGCACGGGATAGGCAACGCTCACTCCCGCCAGCGCCTCGGCGCTTATCCTTCCCACGAAGATGGCGTCGACGACGTTAAAGGCGGTCTGCACGCTGAAGGCGACGATGAGCGGCGCTGCAAGGGTAAGCAGGCCACGCAGGGGGTGCGAGTCGAGCAGCACGTAGCGTGCGGGTGTCGAACGCTGGGCTGCCGCCGTGTCACGTCCCTCCCCGCACGTCCATGACGGCAACGGGACACAATCGTGCTATGCGGTCGTATCCCTCGAGGCTTCCAACAACCGTCACCGGCGAGGCGGGTACGGGGCGGTCGCCGGTGGAGGCGGGAGTGGCGCCAAAAAAGACACAGAGCACGTCGCCGGGGGGCCAGTAGGCGATGTCACCGGGATGCAGGTCGGTGGTCGCCCGTTCCGGGTCCCGGTGAAAGGGGACGTCGATGTAGAGCTCCCCTCCCCACTGCACCGGCCGCGCGCTGAGGGGGAGGGCGTCAAGGAGCGCCTCCACCGTTTGCGGGCTTCGCACCGGGTCGAGGCGGCACGAAAAGGGCGTACCGTCAAGCAGGATGGTGATGTTCTCGGATTCCACGGTGTGACAATGGCAACATATTTTAAGTTTCTTGCGCTAGTCATCCCCATGCGCATCTTAGTCCTGTACTATTCGCGTACCGGCACGACCCGTGCCGTGGCCGAATCCGTTGCCTCATCCCTCTCAGCAGACCTTGAGGAGGTCACCGAACCTCAAAGCAGGAAGGGGCTGCTTGGGTACCTGCGTTCGGGATTCCAGGCATTTCGCCGTATCGTTGTGCCGCTCAATCCCTTGGTCCACGAAGTGGCCGCCTACGACCTGGTGGTCATCGGCACCCCGGTGTGGGCCGGCAGGCTCTCGTCCCCGGTACTCTCCCTTGTCCGGCTGCATGGTGCCGACATGGCCTCGGTCGCCTGGTTCTGCACCTGCGGCGGTTCGGGGGACAAGGCGCGTGACGAGATCCTTCGCGAGCTTGGCGCCAAGGTCATCGCCACCGCGGTGTTCCGCGAAAAAGACGTGAAGAACGGCACGGCAGCCGACGGCATCGCCACCTTCGCCCAGTCCCTGGGGGCGGTCTAGGCGGGATGCGTAGGAGATGGTGAAGCCGTATCCGGCACTGCCTTCTCTCTGGAAGGCGCCTCAAAGACCTACGGCAGCGTGAGCGCCCTTCTTCCCACCACGCTTACGGTGTCTTCCGGTGCCATCGGGCTCCTCGGGCCCAACGGTGCCGGGAAGAGCACCCTCATCCGACTCGTGCTTGGATTGCTCACACCCACCTCAGGCACCGTCGGCCTTCTTGGCGCGCACCCTGCGCCGCCCACCCTCCTTGACCGGGTAGGGTACATGCCCGAACACGACTGCCTTCCCGGCACCGTCTCTGCCGTATCGCTCGTTTCCTTCTTCGGACGGCTCTCGGGACTTTCCGCCGGCTCCGCACTCGAGCGCACCCATGACATCCTTGACTATGTGGGGATGGGCGAGGACCGGTACCGAAAGATCGCCGAGTACTCTACCGGCATGAAGCAGAAGGTCAAGATGGCACAGGCGCTCGTGCACGACCCCGACATCGTGTTTTTCGACGAACCCACCAACGGGCTCGACCCCGAGGGGCGGCGTGAGATGCTCGACCTCCTCTGTGACGTGTCGCAGGCAGGCAAGAGTATCGTCCTGAGCACCCATCTTCTTCCCGACGTGGAGCACGTCTGTTCTGATGTCGTCATCATGGGGGGCGGCAGGGTACTTCTCTACGACCGCTTGGAGGCTGCACTGGGCACCCGCCACACGGTGGTCCGCATCAGGGGCGACGCCCTGTCTTTCGCCGACAGCCTTCGCGGGCGCGGCCTGGCAGCGACCGTTCACAGGGGTGATATTTTTGTCGAGGGCGAGGACGTCTCGGCACAGGTGTTTGACACCGCGTACCGTACCGGCGTCCAGCTCCGCTATCTCTCCCCCC
Source organism: Candidatus Methanofastidiosia archaeon (assembly GCA_020854925.1). Taxonomy (GTDB): domain Archaea; phylum Methanobacteriota_B; class Thermococci; order Methanofastidiosales; family NM3; genus JAHKLV01. Next base: position 2,826 of record JAHKLV010000024.1, read on the forward strand.
ATACCATGTCACTGGAAGACCTATTCCTCCGCGTGGTGGGTGATGGCGGTGGGTAAGGCCGTCCGACGCTACGAGCCGTGGACGGGTGAGCGCACCCGGATGGGCACACGCCTCCGCTTCTTCATATCCCGTGGCTTCATCGAGGCGCTCAGGTCTCGCTGGGCGCTTTTCATCCTCTTTGTCACGTACGGCCTGCTCATTGTTCCCCGCCTCTTCGAGGCGCTGGCGACGTCCGACCCATTCGACCCGCAGCTGTACGGACCGCTTCTGACCGATGTGCATCTGTTCGTTCTTATCCTTGCCGCGGTAGCGGGCTCGAGCCTGTTTGCTTCCGATATCCAGGACCGAACCATCGTGCTGTACCGGGTACGCCGCATGGGTGCGCCGTATTACTTGGTGGGCCGCCTTGCGTCCCTGGCGGCGGTGCTGGGCGCAGTATCCGTGGCACCCATTGCCATCCTGTCATCCGTTGCCATTCTCTCTGCAGCGCCGTCCCTTTCCCTGGTGGTTGACCAAGGACGGATTGTCCTGTTCGCCCTTGGGCTGGGATGTGGTGTTGCCGTTTTTTTCGCTCTTTTCGCGGGGGCTATCTCCGTTCTCCTGCGCGAACGGCGCTATGCTGCCCCCGCCATCGTCTTTGCCGTGCTCTTCTCCGAGATTGCGTCGTCGATACTCAGCGCGCTTTCCACCTCATCGCTCGCGTCCCTCGTGTCGGTGTGGGGGAATTTTTCCCTCGTTGGCGCATATCTCTTCGGTACCGACCTTTCCGCCGGCCCCGCCCCCTGGCAGGCCGCCGGCGCCCTCTCTGCAGTCGCACTTGCGTGCGCCGCCCTCATGGCGCGTGAGCTTGTGTACCGGGAGGACCTGCCATGAAGGGAACGCTCGTGTCGGCTGACCGTGTTTCAAAGTGGTACGGGGAGGTAGTGGGCCTTAATGCCCTGAGCATCGACATAGGACCGGGCATCACCGGATTGGTGGGTCCCAACGGGGCAGGAAAGACGACGCTTATCCGGCTCGCCACCGGGCAGTGCAGGCAAAGCGCCGGCACCCTGCGGGTCCTCGGGGAGGACCCCTTTGACAATCCGGGCCTCATGGCGCGGGTGGGGTACTGCCCCGAGCACGAGGCGCTCTATGGAACCTTCAAAGGGGAGGCGTTCCTTTCGTGGATGGCCCGCCTGCGGGGGTATCCCCGAGTCGAGGCACAGCGGCGCGCCAGCTCATGCCTCTCCCTCGTGGGGCTTGGCGGCCTTGACCGGCCGGTACGGACCTACAGCAAGGGCA
>JAHKLV010000026.1 GCA_020854925.1 Candidatus Methanofastidiosia archaeon
GGCCTTGGGTACGCGTGTGCGCTCCTGGTGCGCGACGACGATGGAGGCTTTGACCTGGACGAGCTGCCCGATTCCTTCGACTGCCTCGTCGACCGGGGCGCCTTTGGCATCGAACCGGGCGTCTACCTCGTGGGGGCCGACGCCCTCGATGTCGCCCATAAGGCCATCGCGCTCCACGGGGTTCTGGAAAGGGGTGACACCGCCGATGCTTGCGCTCTTTGACATCGTGCTCATCCTCTTTGTCGCCAAGGTGGCCACCGAGGTCATCGGCCGCTTCGATGTCTCGCCCGTAGTCGCCGAGCTTCTCACCGGCATCGTGCTCGGGCCCTTTATCCTTGGGGTCGTTCTCCCCTCCGAGCAGTTCGACATCCTGGCAGAGCTGGGCCTTCTCATGATGATGCTCTATGTGGGGCTTACGAGCAAGATGTCTGACATCGCTGCCCACCGGAAGGCGGCGACCATCATCGGATCCCTTGGTGTCGTGGTGAGCTTTGCCATGGGGGGCGCCGTGTGCTACGCCTTCGGATTCGGCCTCGTCCCTTCCTTGTTCCTTGGTATCCTTCTCTCAAACACCTCCATCGAGGTCGTCTCCGGCATCGTCATCCGCGAGGAGACCCACGGGACCGGTTCACTCCTCGTTGCGTCCGCCCTGGCCGACGACTTCATTGCCATCTATCTTATCGGGCTTCTTTCTGCCATCACCACCACGGGAACGCCGGATATGGCAGAGATGGCCGTCATCACCGCCAAGATCCTCGCCTATCTTGCCGTCACACTCTACGTCTCGGAGAAGATCCTTGTAAAGGACATCTTTCGCATCATCGGGAAACGGTACTTTCGAAGCGACTACAACATGCTTTCCATCATGTTCATCCTAACCTTCGCCTTCGCCATCCTTGCCAACATCTTCGGCCTGCACGAGATCATCGGCGCCTATCTGGCGGGCCTGGTCATCGGGCGTCTGCGCGAGCGCCGCGACCCGCTTCTCAACGTCCGCATCATCATAAACGAAAACATCGAGCATCTGGGCGTCTATCTCAAGTCCATCTTCATGCCGTTTTTCTTCATCCACATCGGCCTGAGCTTCAACCCCCTGGGATCCCTCAACTGGGCCTTTATCGGGGCTGTCTCCATCGCCGCCTTTGCAGGCAAGATACTCGGGTGCGGTGCCGGGGCGCTGGCCGTCTCGCTCGGCCGCGCCAAGGCGGCGCTCGTGGGCATCGGGATGTGCGGGCGCGGGTCGCTTGAGCTCGCCATGGTGACCTACGGGTACACGAGCGGTGTCATCGGCGAGGATATTTTTTCTGTCATCGTCCTTGTCTCGCTGCTTACCATCGTGCTGACGCCCATCCTGTTCAAAATGGCACTCTCCCGCATGCCGGCCCCGGTGGTCTATCTGGAAGACGGGATTGATGCGTACTAAGAATTGCTAGAACCAGGCGGTAAGCCGTCCCTGTTGGAGGATCATGGACGTCGCCCCGAGTGAGCGCACTCCGAGCCCCGCCGCCGAGGCGAGAGCCTCCAGCGCCTCGTCCTCTGTGGCGTACGTCCCGATGCGCCGGGCTCCCGCCACCGCACGGTAGATGGCCGACGAACCAAGGGGTGTCGATGCGCCGGGTTGCGAAGCCCGCACGACAAGCGCCGCCGCCTGCCGGTGCTCCCGTTCCAGAAGCTCGGTGATACCCAGGCGCGTAGAAAAGTACGACCCCCCTTCCCGCAGGGCGAGGTCGGAGGCGCCACGGTACGTCTCGTGCTCGTGCACGGTGATGGCATCCCGTTCGCCGAGGGTCCAGACGGTGTTGGGCGCCCACGTCTCTATGAGCTCGAACTCCCACGGCCGGGACAAGAGCAGGATGAAGAACGGGTCGCCGAGGGCGTCGGCGGCATAAAGTGCCGGCTCGCCGAGGACGTCCCATCCCTTGATGTGGTGCAAGGCCGCGCGCGAACAGATGTCGTACACCGTGGCCTGCGCCCAGCGCGTGGGGATCTGCCAGGGCGGGGCCCCGAACATACCCAGCGCATGGAGCCGTGAGAGATAGTCGGGGTCAAGGCCGGCAGCCCTCCCCTCGGTGATGACCGGTTCGGGGGATTCCTCCCGGCCCAAAAGCGGCTTGACCGCGGCGGGCACATGCACCGGCCCTTCGATCTCTATCCGGGCATAGGTCCCCGGATGCATTCTCGGTACGCTTGCGGCGCTGAAGGCGGCCATGTCTGCCGGGCCTGTTTCCCAGGTGATGCGCACGGACACCGGGCGGTCGCTCAGGGCGAGGTCGTTTAAGGCCAGGCTCCCCGCGCCCCGGGTGCCTGCGGTGGCGTAGCCCGACGTGCGGAGCCGGGCAAAGGCCTCGTCCCGCGTGGCAGACCCGCCAAGACCCTGTTCGCCAAGCACGACGCCCGCCGGTTCCTGGGGAAAGCCGGCGGTGCCGAGATGGATGTCAAGCGCCCGTGTAACGGTTTCGTGAGAAAAGGACGGACGGTTCCGGAAGGTCACGGATAGCGATGAGAGGATGGGGCACTGCTGCTGCCCGCAAAAGCGCCGCCCCTTGCACACGACGCACGTTGCCGCCGCCGTCCCGGGCGGCGCCCTGCCTCCGGCGTGGACGATGGCCGTCCCGTTGGATTCAATGACGTAGTCTGCAGGCATCTCATCACCGTGGCTTCTTGGGCGCGTCGCGCCCGTGCATTCTGGTACTTCTTGCCGCAGTGATATAATAAGGTTTGTCATGCCCATGGGAAAGGTTCATATAGCCGGGCGCCCTTTGAAAAAGCATGGGCACCGTAAAGAAAATGACGTTCAAGAAGCATGACATCTGCCTTATGATAGCCGCCGTGGTGAGGGACAGCGGCGCGCTTGACTTCATCACCGTGCGGAACAAGACAAAGTGGGGGCACGCCTTCCAAAGGGATGAGGAGGACAAGGCCGTGGAGGTGACCCTCCTCTTTGAGCGCCTTTACATCGCGAATCACATCGCCCGTCACTACGACGAGCGCCATGGCATCGACAGCGCCACCACCGGCGTGGACTCGGGGTCGGCAGACTTTTCCGTTCCGCTCTTTTCCATCAGGGACCTGCTCTCAAGCAAGGAATGGCGCCAGCTCGAGGACCTTGAGCTTCTCGAGATGCTCGTGCGCCTGCGGGAAAGCGTTTTTTCTCCCACAGGCGTCATCTGTCTGGCATCAGACGCAGACCTTCGGCAGCTTGAGCTCCTCCTCCTCTACTACTATGACAAGGTCCTCCTCACCACCCTGGGCGGGGAGGGTCGTCCATAAGCGAGCGCCGTCTCCTCGGCGCCCACGTCTCCATAGCAGGCGGGGTGGGCAACGCCCCGCTGCGCCAGGAGGAGATAGGCGGAACGTGTGGCCAGATATTCGTGTCCTCTCCCCGCTCCTGGGCGGTGCCGACGCCCGCGCCCACAGAAGTGGCGCGATTCAGGAACATGCGGGCCGAGCTCGGCCAGGGCCCTTACGCGGTCCATGTAACATACCTTGTCAATCTCGCCGCTTCCTCCCTGGAGGTGCGCAAGCGTTCCCTTTCGGCGCTCCAGGCTGAGATGGATGCCGCCGCTGCCTACGGCGCCGAGTACGTCGTCCTTCATCCTGGCGCCGCAACGGGCGCCGCCTCGCGCGAAGTGGGCATGCAGGCTATTGTCTCCGGCATCGACGCCCTTTCCATCCCCCGCGACACCATGCTTCTTTTGGAAACAATGTCGGGAAAGGGCACCACCATCGGGACGACCGCGGAGGAACTGGGGGCACTGATCGATGCCGCCGCGGCTGCACCCGGCACACTGGGGGTCTGCCTAGACACCTGCCATGCCTATTGTGCAGGATATCCGCTCCACACGGCCGACGGTCTTTCTGAAATGCTCGACTCCTTTGAGGATGCGGTGGGCCTGGAAGCGGTCCGTCTCGTGCACTGTAACGATTCAAAACACCCGTTCCTGAGCGGCAGGGACGAGCATGCGCATATCGGCTGGGGGCATATCGGTGCCGATGCCTTCAGACGCATCGTCAACGAGCCGCGGTTGCGTCGCAGGCCCTTCGTCCTCGAGACGCCGGTGGAGGACGGGTACGGCCATGCGGAGGACATCTCCTTTGTCCGCTCGCTCTATGATGACTGAGTACTCCCTGCCGTCAGCGCGCGCGCTTCGAACGCTGCCTCCGGCTGAGAACAAAGAGCATTGCTGAGAATCCGAACAGGATGAGACCAATCTGTTCAATTGACATGCCTTATCCTGGCTGTCATCCCTTATAATGGTTGTTCCATACGCTGGATGGAGAAAAGAAAAGAAGGGAAAAGATCGCGGTTACGCGATCAGTTCGATTTCGATGCTGACGCCTTCAGGTACGCGGACGCGCATGACCTGCTTCATGGCGCGTTCCTCTGCGTCCACTTCGATGAGTCTCTTGTGAATCCTCATCTCCCACCGGTCCCATGTGGCGGTCCCTTCACCGTCTGGCGACTTTCTGACCGGCACCTTGAGCTTTTTGGTGGGAAGCGGGATGGGGCCGGCCATGTTGACGCCGGTCCGCTCTGCGATTTTCTTCACCTGGTCGCAGACTTCATCGAGCTTTGTAGGCTGAGTTCCTGCCAATCTGATTCTTGCCCGTTGCACTGCGATCGCCTCCAATCATTCCCAAAAGGGAAGGGGGTCTAGTACTGACCGCCCTTGTGGATAGCGATGCACATGCCTGCAGCAACGGTGGTACCCATGTCACGGATGGCGAACCTGCCCATTTCAGGGATTTCCTTGTAGTTTTCAAGGACCATGGCCTTTGTCGGGCGAATCTCGACGATGGCAGCGTCACCGGACTTGAGGAACTTGGGGTTCTCCTCTGCGATACCGCCGGTCTTCTTGTCGAGCTTGGCGACGAGGGCCTCGAACGTGCAGGCCACCTGGGCGGTGTAGGCGTGGAACACGGGGGTGTATCCCGCCGTGATGGCCGTCGGGTGAGTGAGGACGGCAATCTGTGCCCTGAAGGTGTCCTTGGGTGTGATGACCGTCGGGGGACTGCTCGTGTGACCGAGGACGTCTCCCCTGCGGATGTCCTTCTTTCCGACACCGCGGACCGAGAAGCCGATGTTGTCTCCGGGTTCTGCCTGCTGCATCGAGGTGTGGTGCATCTCGATGGTCTTGACATCTCCTGTCACGGGCTTCCCGAGAATCGTTGAGGCGGGCTCGAAGATGACCTTGTCGCCGACCTTCATGATGCCGGTTTCGACCTTGCCGACGGGGACGGTGCCGACACCGGTAATGGTGAAGACGTCCTGCACCGGCAGCCTGAAGGGCTTGTCGGTCGGCTTCTTTGGTTCTTGGAACGAGTCGATTGTCTCAAGGAGCGTCTTGCCCTTGTACCAGGGCATCTGGGCGTCCGGCTTCGTGGTAATGTTCACGCCGTTGAAGGCTGAGATGGGGACGATGTCGGTGTTTTCCGGCTTGAAGCCGACGACGCGGATGAGCTTGCCGATGGCGTCCTTTATCTCGTTGAACTTTTCCTCCTTGTAGTCGACGACATCCATCTTGTTGATGGCAACAGCAAGCTGCGTGATGCCGAGCGTCCTAGCAAGGAAGACGTGCTCCTTTGTCTGGGGCATGATGCCGTCACTGGCGGCTACGACAAGGACGGCAGCATCGGCCTGCGACGCGCCGGTGATCATATTCTTGACGAAGTCGCGGTGGCCGGGGCAGTCCACGATGGTGACTTCCTTCGTGTCGGTCTCGAACTTCTTGTGTGCAAGGTCGATGGTGACACCGCGCTCCCGCTCCTCCTTGAGGCTGTCCATGA
>JAHKLV010000229.1 GCA_020854925.1 Candidatus Methanofastidiosia archaeon
ACCATAGTATCTTCTTAACCTTTAAAAAACCGTATAAATACCTTTCCTTCGTCAAATGGTTTTTCAGATTTCAGTCAATATGCACCTATATATCCTGTATAAGCAAAATAAGAGAAATTTAGAGAGTTTTATATATGTACGAGATTTCGTCTATTGTCTACTTCTTCGTTGATAGACGTGAGTAGTTTCTCATATTTTAGAAAGATTTTTATACTGCATGTGAAACTATCCCGTTGTGATATCATGGATAATCATGTTCATTTCTCTGCCAAGCACGGCTCCTGGATTGCGGTAAAGAAGCTGACGATAGACGATGTCACCACCGACCTCGACATCGCCCGCACGCTCATCTCCATCCGCGAGACCCTTGACGCAAAGATTTACCAGTATCTTTCTAAGGACTTCGACATCGCGGCGCTCGAGGCCAAGATTGGGGAGTTCGTCCCTTCGGGCCGCCTGAACGAGGAGGCCATGGCGTCCGCCCTCAAGGAGGCGAAGTCGCCGAAGATGACCAAGTTCCTCAAGACCCTCACCGATGACAAGAACAAGCTTGAGGTCTACAAGGGGCTTGCCGTTGAGCTCACCCTCGCGCGTCTCAAGCTTTCGGGCATGGACCGCAAACCCCTCGACAAATATATAGACGCCATGCACAGGCGATTGCAATGACGCAGCCAGAGGAACTCGGCGAGAGGGGATTCGGCCCCCGGCCGCTCGCGGTCGCCGTGGCCCTGACCCTGTTCCTTCTTGCCACGTCCATCTACATCTCGCTTCGCCTCGGTGGCCTTCCCTGGCCCATCATCTTCTCCGTCATCGCGTCGGCGGGCATCATGCGCGCCCTCGCGGGCATGAAGCAGGTCTCGGTGCACGAGATTAACGTCGCTCAGGCCGGCGGTACCATCGGCGGGCTCATGGCGTCCGCCGTGGCCTTCACCGTCCCCGGCATCCTCTTCCTCCGCGACACCATGGGCGTCGACATCGACATGATAGACCCCTACACGCTGGCGCTGGTGTGCGTTGCCGGCGCGACGCTCGGCGTGCTTTTGTCTATCCCGCTTCGGCGCGTCTACGTCGACGAGGAGCAGCTGCCCTATGCCTCGGGAACGGCGGGCGCAGAGGTCCTCAAGACCCAGATGGCCGGCGGCTCCGGCGCACTCCTCATCGCGTTCACCGTCCTCCTTGCTGGCATCTTCGCCCTCACCCGTGACTTGTACTTCCCTATCTTCACCCTCTCTGCGCTTGCCTCGTACGGTGTCGTCATCTACATCTTCCTCATGCCGCTCGGCGTGGGCATCGGATACATCCTCGGTCCCCGCATCGCCTTCAACTCATGGTTCGGCGGCGCGGTCGTCGGCTCGCTTGCCATCGTCCCCTTCCTCGTGGCGCGGGACTGGGCAGCGGGCGACGCAACGGCGCTCGTGCAGAACCTCGGCATGGGCCTCGTGCTTGGCGGCGGCATCGGGTTCTTTGCCGCCTACGTCGTGCCGCGCATAAAGCGCATCTTCGCCCCGCTCTTTTCCCAGGAGGGCCCGTGGTACATGCGCCTTTCGCCTGTGGTGTCCCTCGTCGCGTTTGTCATCCTGGCCCTTGCGGGCGCCCCGCTTCTCATCGCCGTCGTGGGCGTGCTCGGCGTGTGGGTGATGTCGACAGTCGCCGCCCGCATGACCGGGGAGACCGACATCGATCCCCTCGAGCAGTTCGGCATCATCGTCGGCCTCGCCAGCATCGGCCTCTACTCGCTCCTTGGCAGGGACCTCGGGTACCTGTCCGCGTTTGTGATAGTCATCTTCGTTTCCGTGGCCACGGCGGTGGCGGGGGACATCGGCCAGGACTACAAGTCGGCCAAGCTCATCGGCACGCGGCCGCTTGACATCATCAAGGTCGACCTCATCTGCGCTATCGTGGCAGGCCTTGCGGCGCCCTTTTTGCTTGACATCGTGCTCACCGGCTACGCCGACGTGCTCTTCACCGCCCAGATGCCAGCGCCCCAGGCGCAGCTTGTGGCGGGAAGCATCTTCGGGTTTGCGCATCCCCAGGCGTTTTATGCGGGGTTCGGCCTTGCTTTCGTCTACGAGATCGTCACCCGTCTCACGAAGCGCCAGCTCCCGTTCTCCACCATGGCCTTTGGCATCGGCATGTTCCTGGGCATGACCCTCGGCATCCTCCTTGCGGCAGGCGGCATCATCCGCTACGTGGTGTCCCGTCGCTACCCCGAGCGGGAAGGCACCGGCATCCTCGTCTCTGCCGGGCTCATGGGCGGCGAGGGCATCGCAGGATTCCTGGCCGCGGCCCTGTTTGTCGTCGGGGTCGCGTATACCGCCGCGCTCCAGGGCATCCTGGCGGTCTTTGCCGTTATCCTCGTCCTGAGCGCCATCTACACCGTGTGGAAGAGGGGGTAGGCGCGTGATACTGGGCATCGACATCGGTGGGACCACGACGGACGCGGTGGCGCTCAAGGACGGCGAGATTCGCGCCCTTGTCTCTGTCCAGGCAAGCGACCCCATCACGGCCGCCGCGGGCGCCCTCGGCAAGATAGTCGACGTCCTCAACGCACCGCTTTCCGACATCCGTGTCATCGCCGCCACTGGCGTAGGCTCGGGAAAGCTCGGCAGCCACCTGCTCGGCATCCCCGTGGTGGTGGTGGACGAGTTCACGTCCATCGGCACGGCCGGCTCGCTCCTTGCCGACGTGTCCCGGGCCATCGTCGTGAGCATGGGGACCGGCACGGCGCTCGTCACCGTCGACGGCACCAGCATCGCCCACTGGGGCGGCATCGGCGTGGGGGGCGGGACGCTCCTCGGCCTCTCTCGGCTCGTGCTTAACGTGAGCACCATCCCCGTCCTCACCCGCAAGGCGCGGGGAGGCCACCTCGAAACGGTGGACCTCACGGTGGGGGACATCGCAGGGGGGCCGCTCAACAATTTGCCCGCCTCGGCGACGGCGTCCAACTTCGGCAAGGTCTCGGACGACGCCACGGACGAGGACAAGGCGCTTGCCATCATCAACCTCGTGTGCCAGACCATCGGCGTCGTTGCCGTGGCTGCG
>JAHKLV010000154.1 GCA_020854925.1 Candidatus Methanofastidiosia archaeon
CGAGCGTGACATGACCTCGTCTGAGGCGCTAGCCATGGCGGACGGGAGCATCTGGATGGCCACCGAGGCCCACGAGGCGGGGATGGTCGACTTCGTGGGAACGCTGGACGACGCCGTTGCCCTGGCCGCGTCATACGCCGGCATAGACGTGGTGGAGCGATGGTACTATGAGGTATGGGATGAGGGCTCGCTCAAGGCGGGCTCGGTTGCAAGCCCCCTCCGCTACCAGTGGGAAGAAACGATTGAGGCCTTCCCCTAGGCCTCGTCAACGGGGGCGTCCCCCGCCTGTTCCTGGGCCTCCCCCTCGGGAGGCTCTTCGGGGGATTCCTCCCCGCCGAAGGAGACCGCGGTTATCTCGGGTATGTGCTTTTCTATCTCCTTGCGGACAATGCTTCGGACCACGTCCTCAACACCCTTCTTGAGCCCTTCCATCGTGATGGTGGCTTCAGTGCCCTCGATTGCCACCGTATACTTGGACTCGTCGAATCCGCCGAGATAGAGGTCAAAGAGCGCCTCGATCTTCTTTTGGGGATCGGTAATCTCGGACACGATGCGGACGGTATACTCAAGCGTCCTTCCCGCAAGGGCGTGGTTGAAGTCGAGGGTGACACGTCCGGAGGACACGCTCTTGACATGCGCAACCTGCTCGCCAACCTCAAGGGACATGCCCACGCGCGGGGTGATGCCCTGCTTGCGGAACTCCCTCATGGGGACGGTGTTGATAAGGGACGGGTCCCTCCTGCCGAATCCCTGCTCGGGGGAGACGACGACCTCGCGCTCCTCTCCCAGCTCCATGGAAGCAAGAGCCTCGTCGAGGCCTTCAAGGACGTGCCGAGCGCCAACAACGACCTTGACCGGGCCGTAGGTACGCCCCTGCTCGTAAAGGTCCAGCTCCTTGGCGCGCGCCTCGTCCGTAACATCGAAATACCTGCCATCTTTCACCTTGGCAACATAGTCAATCTCTACAAAGGCGCCAGTATTCATTGATACACCACCTTCGAATACGAAAGGCGCTTTAAAAATGTAGCGCTATTCGAACTGGCGGACATAGGCGCCCTTGTCGATGATATTGGCAAGCGTTCGCCCGTTGTAGATGCCGAATCCGAGAAACTCGCCCCTCGCCCCCACGAGCTTTCTGCCCAGCGAAAGGCCCACCGGCAGGTGCTCCCGAAAGACATCCCTGCCGTAGAGAAAGAGCGTGGCGCGCGGTGCGTCGAGCGCCACCGCGTTCCGCGTAGCCACCGGGTAAAGGACGGTACCGAGCTCGAGGGAGGGAAGGAACGAATCCGCGCGCAGCTCACCTTCCTTCCTCCCCAGTGAAAGGGGTATGCAGGTACATGCATCGACCGCGGCAAGAACAGCCAAAGACCCCGAGAAGACCTCGCGGTAGCGGCCTTCGCGGACGCGCAGCGCCTCACGCGAGAGCGTGTCGGGGGGGCAGCCATAGTGCGAAAGGGTGGCAGCGCACGCTGCCCACTCTTCATCGGTCGGAAGACGTAATCTCATAGTAGAACCTCGTGAGCGCCATCTCGATGCGGATGCGCTGGATGAGGGAAAGCAGCCAACGGGGCATGGGTGCGCGGGCATCTTCCCGCACGCCTGGGCAGGCGGTATTGACGTACAGGTAGACAAGCGAACCGTCGGGAAGCAGGTACTCATGCGCAAGCCCGTCGGACGCATCCCGCGGTTCGGGATAGGCGGCGAAGGGAAAAAGCCTGCAGATGACGGGTTTCGTGTCATGGATGCCGCAGCGGCTGCCCGTGAGGAGCGTGCAGCCGCCCTCGTCGCCCCGGGCAAGCACGATGCTGCCAAGGGACTCGTGGTACGCGGCAAAGGATTCGGGGTCAAGGGTCGAACCGATGCGCTCAAGGTCTGTTTTCGTGAGCGGCACGATGTGATGGTGGCAGCACGCCCCGCACATGGTGCACTCGTATGCCTGACCGGTGTAGGGTACAAGAATCTCTTTCACAAAAAAGGGTGGGAAAAAAGAATAAAAAAGGGTTGTGGTACCCTTTAAAGCTTTGAGAGCTTGACAAGGCGTTCCCAGCGCCTGTCGACCTCTTCCTGGATGCTGTCAAGAAGCTCCTTGTTCTTGGGGGCAAGGAGATGCTTGAAGCGGCCCTGGGGCTTGAGGTACTCCGCAAGCGGGACCTTCTCCTTCTTGCCGTCGGCGATGAGCTTCGACTGGCCCGTGAGGGCGTACGTGTCGTTGCGGACCTCGTAGAGGGGCCAGAAGCAGCAGTCCACCGCAAGCTTCGAGATGCGTATGGCAGCATCGTTGGCGTGCCTCCAGCCGCGGGGACAGGGAGAGAGGGTGTTCATGAACTTCGGCCCCTCAATCTCCATGGCCGTCTCGACCTTCTTGATAAGGTCCTGGAAGTAGCCGGGGGAGGCCTGGCACACGTAGGGGAGGTGGTGCCCCGCCATGACCTCGGTAAGGTCCTTGGGGTACTCCTTCTTGCCCGGAATGACGGTGCCTGCGGGCGACGTGGTGGTCGCCGCGCCAAGCGGCGTGGCCGAGGAGCGCTGGATGCCGGTGTTCATGTACGCCTCGTTGTTATAGCACACATACAGCATGTCGTGCCCGCGCTCCATGGCGCCGGAAAGCGACTGTATGCCGATGTCGTACGTTCCGCCGTCGCCGCCAAAGGCGATGAACTTCACCTTCTTGTCGGCCGGTATCTCGCCGGTGCGCTTCTTGGCCCTGAACATGGCCTCGGCGCCGCTGCACGTCACCGCGGAGTTTTCAAACGCGTTGTGGATGAAGGGATTCTTCCATGCCGTGTACGGGTAGATGGTGGTAGACACCTCAAGGCAGCCCGTGGCGCAGGAAACGACAACGGGGTAGTTCGTGGCCTGAAGGATCTGCCTGACGATGATGGAGGCGCCGCACCCGGCACAAAGGCGGTGCCCGCCGGTGAGCCGCTCCTCGCGTTCTGTGAGTTCTTTGAGACTTGCCATGTTAATCACCCCTCACGCCGAGGTACTGCACGTCCCCGGCCATTCTGCCGGAGGCGGAAAGCATCCTGTTATAGACGCCCTCGATGTCGACGGCGTTGATGTCCCTGCCGCCGAGGCCGTAGATGTAGTCGACGATGCCTGGCCGGCTTTCGGCGTCGTAGAGGGCATTTCTGACCTCTGCAAAGACGGGGCCCCCATAGGCGCCAAAGGAGTCGGAACGGTCAAGCACCGCCACCTGCTTCACGCCTGCAAGGGCCTCGCGGACAGCCTCTACGGGGAAGGGCCTAAAGAGGCGTATCTTGAGAAGACCTACCTTCTTGCCTTCGGCACGCATGCGGTCGACGACGAACTTTGCCGTTCCCGCCGTGCTCGAGAGCGCGACGATGGCGACATCAGCGTCATCGAGGTGGTACGCCTCGATGATGTCGTACTCGTTCTGCCCGGTCTCCCTGGCGTAGGAAGTGAGAACCTCGCGGGCAACAGGCAGGGCGTTGCGCATGGCATCGACCTGCTGGCGCTTGTGCTCGAAGTAGTAGTCAAAGAGGTCGAGGGGACCGTATGTCACGGGGTCTTCCGTGTCAAGGAGCGAGTGCTCCGGCGTGTACGTTCCGACATAGTCCCTGACGGCTGCGTCATCCAAGGTGTCGACGCGCTCGAACTTGTGGGAGGTGATGAATCCATCGAAGTTGACCATGACGGGAAGCATGACGTCCTTGTGCTCGCCGATGCGGACCGCCTGGAACATGGTGTCATAGACCTCCTGGGCGTTCTCGTTGAAGATTTGTATCCAGCCGGAGTCCCGCGTCCCCATGGAGTCCGAGTGGTCCCCATGGATGTTGATAGGCCCTGACAGCGCCCTGTTCATGACGCACATGGTGATGGGAAGGCGCAGCGAGGCGGCGATGTAGACCACCTCGAACATGAGGGCAAGGCCGTTTGCGGCGGTGGAGGTGATGACCCTGCCACCCGCTGCGGCGGCTCCGATGCAGGCGCTCATGGCGGAGTGCTCGCTCTCGACGCAGACGAGCTCGGTGTCTACCTCGCCGTTTGCCACGTACTCGCTGAACTTCTCCATCATGAGGGTCTGGGGGGTTATGGGGTAGGCGGCCACCACGTGGGGATTGATCTGCTTCGTAGCGTAGGCCGCGGCGAAGTTTCCGGATAGTGCCATTGGTTTTGCCATGCTTAGTCCTCCGTTCCCTCGATGGTCATCTCAATGGCGTCGAAGGGACAGACGTCCTTGCAGATGCCGCATCCCTTGCAGTAATCGTAATCGATGCCCACCATCTTCTTGTCCTTGACGATGACGGCCGAGTCCGGGCAGCAGATCCAACAGAACATGCAATGCTTGCACTTGTCCAAGATGTGGACGGGACGCTCGGTCCTCCAGTCGCCCGTATGGTACTCGGCGGCGTTTCCCGCATCGAGAATAAGCCCGCCGATAGGGATTTCCTTCCATGTCTTCTCATTCATACTGACACCTCCTCGTATGCCTTGCGGATAGTCTCGATGTTGGCAAGGACGGCCTTTTCAGAAAGCTTTTCCCTGAACTTTTCCTTGGTGGCTGCCATCATGTTGTCCATGGAGACAAGGCCGCTCACCTTCACCAGAGCCCCGGCGCATGCGGTGTTTGCCACCGGGCGCCCGATGGTCTCAAGGGCTATCTTCGTCGCATCGAGGGTGTAGAGCCTGCCGGCATAGCCAAGCATGGTTGCTATTTCCTTCGCATCCTTTGGCGTGTTCACGATGAGAATGCCATCGGTTCCAAGGCCCTGTGTCACGTCGACAGAACCCAGGAGGGTAGGGTCGAGCACGACGACGATGTTCGGCGTGTAGACCTGGCTGTGAATGGTGATGGGCGTCGGGCAGATACGGGTAAACGCCTTGATGGGCGCACCCATACGCTCGGGCCCGAACTCAGGGAATGCCTGGATGTAGTTTCCATCCTGCATTGCGGCCTCGGCAAAGAGCTCGGATGCGGTGACCACACCCTGGCCCCCCCTGCCGTGCCATCTAATCTCTATCAAATCCATTTACTGTTCCTCTCCAAAACATTCTTCCTTCCTCAGGAGGCGCGCCCATTCAAAGTCCACATGGTCACGGATGGACTGTATGGCGCCCTCGTCGAGGGACTTGAATCTTCCCTGCATGCGCAGGTAGTCAAGGACATCCTTTTTCTTCTCGTCCTTGATTCGTTTCGTGATGCGATATTTCCCGTTGGTGACTTCATACAGCGGGAATATGCATGTATCGGTGGCCAGGCGCGCCAGTTCGATGGTCTTTTCGGGGGGGTATTTCCAGCCAGTAGGACAGGGGGCGTAGATGTGCATGAAACACGGGCCCGTGATGTCCTTCATCTTCTGCGCCTTTTTTATGAGGTCTTCAGGGTAGGCCACTGATGCCGTGCAGGCATAGGGTATATCGTGGGCAACCATTATCTCCACAATGTTCTTCTTCGGGGAAAGCTTCCACGCTTTCGTGGTTCCTACGGGCGTGGTGGTGGTCCAAGCACCGAAAGGGGTGGCTGACGAACGCTGGATGCCGGTGTTCATGTACGCCTCGTTGTCGTAACAAACGTACTTCACATCGTGCCCGCGCTCGACAGCGCCCGAAAGGGCTTGGATACCAATATCGAGGGTGCCGCCGTCGCCGGCCCAGCCGACAACGGTGGTTCCCTCTTTCTTGCCTTTGGCCCGCAGCGCCGCTTCGATGCCGGAGATGGAGGCGCCTGTGGTCTCGAACGCCACGTACTGCAACGGGACGTCCATGCATGAATAGGGGTAAACGCCAGGAATGACGGCCCAGCAACAGGCCGGAATGGCGGCAATGGTCTTGGGCCCGAGGCCCTTGAGGAGGTAACGCATGGCGTGGGCCGCCCCGCAGCCGAGGCAGGCCTGGTGCCCGCGCTCCATAAGCTCGATGTCGGGGATGGTCTTTTTCATTCCTCGCACCTCCGCAGACCGACCCACTTCTGGGCCGTGATGCCGGTGTCCGGACGGAGGCTGTCCGTGATGATGGACCGTATGGTCTCGATGGTAATGTCACGCCCGCCGATGCCCACGGCAAACCCGCGGACATCAGGGCGGTCGGAAAGGGGGTAGAGTGCAGCCTTCACCTCGGAGAAGAAGGCCCCTTCACTCCCCATGGAAAAGCTTCTGTCAAGGACGACAAGGGAGCGCACGTCCTTGGCAAGAGCACGGAAGGCCTCCGTGGGAAACGGCCTAAAGACGCGTATACGCGCCATGCCCACCTTGACGCCCTCGGAACGGAGCTCTTCTATGGCGGCGCGGATGGTGGAACACATGGACCCTGCGGCAACGATGACGGTATCGGCGTCCTCGCAGCGGTAGAGGTCGAGGAGGCCGCCGTAGGAACGCCCGAAGAGCGACCCGTACTCGCGGTCTACGCGCTCGATGGCCTCGACGGCATGCTCCATGCCCTCTTGGATCTTATAACGGAACTCGGGATACCACTGATGCGGCATGCTCAGCGACCCGAAGCTGCGGGGATTGTCGATATCAAGGCGCACGTCCGGTTCGTATGTGCCGAGGAAGGCGTCAAGCTCCTCCTGCGGGGGGAGGTCGACGATCTCCGATGTGTGTGAAAGGAAAAACGCATCCTCCGAAAGCATGGCGGGTAGGAGGACCCGGGGGTCCTCGCAGACGCGGTACGCCTGCATGATGGTGTCCACCACTTCCTGACAGGACTCGCAGTAATACTGTATCCACCCCGTGTCGCGCTGGGCAATAGAATCGGTCTGGTCTGCCCAGACGGACCACGGGGGGGCCACGGCCCTGTTGATGTTTACCATGACCACCGGGGTGCGTGAGCCGCTTGCCCAGTGGAGCATCTCGTGCATGAGGAGCAGACCCTGGGACGATGTGGCGGTGAAGGTGCGCGCGCCCACGAGGGAAGCCGAGATGCATGCCGCCATGGCCGAATGTTCGGACTCGACCTTGATGAACTCGGTCTTGAAGCGGCCGTCGGCGATGAGGTCGGCAATCTTTTCCACAATCTTTGTCTGGGGTGTTATGGGGTAGGCGGATATGACCTCCGCACGGGCAAGCATCGCCCCGTAGGCGGCCGCCTCGTTTCCGGAAAGCACAAGCTTCATATCGCATCCTCCTCGAGCATGGTGATGGCGTCAAAGGGGCACTCGTTGGCACAGATGCCGCACCCCTTGCAGTAGTCGTAATCGACGGCAGGGTACCCTTCTGAGTCCTCGAAAATCGACACGTCGGGGCAGAACTTCCAGCAGAATCCGCACAGCTTGCACTTCTCCTTCGAGATGACCGGCCGCATGGTGCGCCAGCTTCCCGTCTTGAACACCAGCGAAGAATCGTGGGTGACGGGCGAAGGGGGGAGGTCCTCGTAGCAACGGAGCTCCTTTCCGCTCATAGGGCACCACCGGTCATGAGGGCCTCATAGGCATCCTTGGCGGCAGCGGCGTTTTCCTCCCTGCGGGAGGGGACCTTCTCCCTGATGGCGGCAAGGAGCGAGTCAAGGCCCACCACCGACGTGGCACGGGCAACTGCGCCGAGGATCGACGTGTTCACGATGGGCGCCGCCTTGGAACCGAGGCCGTGCGAGCGGGCGATTCCGGTGGCGTCCACGGTGGCGATGTTGCTGTGCCCTGCAATACCAAGGGCATCGGGGCTCTTGCGGGTGTTCACGATGACCCATCCGCCCTCGCGAAGCCCTTCGGTGATGTTTACAAACTCGACGAGGGTGGGGTCGAGCACGACGACGTGGTCAGGGGTATAAATGTTCGTCCGCGTAAGAATGGGAGTCGTCGATATGCGCGTAAACGCGCTGACGGGCGCACCTCTGCGTTCCACTCCAAAGTAAGGGAAAGCCTGAACGAATTTTCCCTCACGAAAAGCCGCTTCTGCAAGGAGCTGGGCACCGATGACAGAGCCCTGGCCTCCTCGCCCATGGAACCGAATCTCAATCACAAAATCTCCTCCCCAGTACAAGGCCTTCAAGGGAGTACCTACCTTGTCAGTATTAGACTAAAATAGGGAATTTATAAATGTTTCTCCAGTGTCCTAGTCCCATAATACAGTCGTATCGGTATGAATTCACAATACCATCATATTGTCTTCATGTAATATCCAGATACTACATAATAATAAAAAAATAGGAAAATTAAGACAGACTATCACTATTCGTACTCGCATACTTCGGGAATGGGGGGAATTATGTTCCAGAATCTTCCCTCTGAGGGGACGCCCTTCCCTTCCAGGCATGCATGACGATGGGAAAGGACGCCCGCTCCAGTGCAAGGAGCACCGGCGTGCCCACCACGGCGCTGGCCGCCCCGAGCACGAGCCGCTCGACAGGATAGATGAATAGGACCGCGCGGTACATGTCTGCGGTGAGATTGAAAAGCGGTGCGGCGATGACAGACCCCACGAGGTGGTCAGCCAAGAGCCCCGTTGTGCAGAACAGGGCGAGTGCAGCGGTCCGAGCGGGCGCGGTGCCCTCCCTCCACGAGCGCAGCCGCGGCCACAGCGCCACGCACAGGACAAGGGCAGCAACATGCAGGTAGGGATAGTACCACAGTTGACGCCCCACGGGAAGCGCGTACCATGACGCGATGATGACGGCCATGAGGGCCATGCCCTCCCGCATCCTGCCCCAGACGAGAAGCCCGGTGACCGCTGCACCAGCCGTGGCGGGAACAAAGAGCGGGAAGGAGCCGCCCTGGCCGGTAAGGTACTGGCCCGCGAACGAGCCGGCAAAGGCCGTGGCGGTCCCGAAGAGGGGGCCGAGAATGGCCGCCGTTATCTGGAGCGCCACGGAACCGAGGGAAAACTGGTAGGTCGCCGCACCCACGATAGGGGTGAGCCTGATGTATCCTGCCGCTACGATGAGGGCCCCCATGACCCCCATGAGCGCCACGTCGTTACCACGAAGACGCATGATATCACTCAATGTATTTTATTTCAACACTGTGTAAGAAAGTACACAGAATATTATATAAAAGTTCCGGTGGTAGGGACCACATGGCGGAGCAATGCATTGCCTTTGGCACCGTGGACGAAGAGGTCTTTCCCTACGTGCTCTTCCTGCCCACCAACAGGGCACGCCTGGTGACGCTGCTTCACAGCGTTTTCGGAACGGCGGCAAAGATAGACATCCTCAAGCGGATACCCGCCTGCGGGGACACGCGCATCTACCAAAAGGACCTCATCGAAACGCTTCCGTATTCCAACAAGACCGTTATAAAGAATCTCAAGGAGCTGTGTGCCCTCGGCGTCCTTGCCGAAAACATGGAAAAACAGCAGGGAAAAAAGGACGTCTGGGTCAAGTACTACGAACCTGCCGAGAAGATGACCTGGCTCGTGCTCCTCTTCAAGGAACCCCAGGATATCGAGAACATGCCCCACCTCATCCTTGAGCTTGCATCGCTGTACTACAAGGGACTGACGGCCATGGCAGAGACCTTCGGTGTGAGCGAAGAGGACATCAGGGGTGCCATGGGACTACCGAGCGGCTGACGCTATCTTGATGATGTCACCGCTGCACAGCTCGCAGTCCTCGGCGATACGCCTGTTCGTCCGCACGTTGAGCGCATAGATGTAGTTCTTGGCGATGTCCGAATGGATCTTTTCCGCAAGATCCATGGGCGTGGCGCCCCGTCGCAGCAGCAGCGCGTCGGGCAGCACGGCCCCCTTGCCGTCGCACAACCGCTTCTCGTTTTCCACCGGATAGACGACGATGCGGTCGAGGATGTCAAAGACGGCGGTGTTGATGCACGACTGCACCCCGGTGGACCCCCAGCGCCGCATGATGGCACGCACGCGCTCCAGGGCCTCGCCCTGTTTCTGCGACACATCGCCGGTGATGGAAAAGTCGGATTCCCCCGGCACGTAGTCGATAAGAGAGGCGTCGCGCGCCTTGCGCAGGAGCAGCTCGGCGCCGGCCGACACGGGCACGACGTTTCTGGCACCCTTCTGGAGCGCCGCTATCTGGTCGTCGTCGGCGATGTCCGCCTTGTTGGCGGCGATGACGATGGGTTTCGTGCGGGTGCGTATGTGCATGGCAAAGGACGTGATGTCGTCCTCCGTCCAGACCCGCGGACGCTCGGGGTCAAGACCTGCGTCCTTCACGGCGCCGTGCACGTCCTCCTCGCCGATGCCGATGCCGGAAAAGTTCTCGGCGACGACCTGGAAGATGTTCTTGTTGGTGAGCGCAATCTTCCGGGACACCTTTTCCCAGTGGCGGGAAAAGACGGATGCAAACCAGAGGTCGATCTCCCTCTCGAGGAAGGCAACGTCCTCGAGCGGGTCATGGGCGCCCTTGTTCACGGGATTGCCGCCCTCGTCCGTGGACCCGGAGGCGTCGACCACGTGGATGAGCACGCTCGCCCGGCGGATGTCGTCAAGGAACTGATTGCCAAGCCCCTTGCCCTCATGCGCACCGGGCACGATGCCGGCGACATCGATGATGGTGGTGGGTACGAGGCGCACGCCGGAAACGCAGCGCGCGTTCCTCGGTTCGCAGACGACGTTAAACTCCGTACACGGGCACGGTGCGGTCACGTAGGTGACGCCCGTGTTGGATGCGATGGTGGTAAACGGATAATTGGCCATTTCCGCCGCACCGTGGGTGCAGGCGTTGAAAAAGGTGGACTTGCCCACGTTCGGTTTTCCTACAATCCCTATCTCCATGGATGTCCCCATCGCCACTAAAGAGGCGGCCTATAAAAATATGACCCTGTTCCTCCTCACGGCCAAAGCGATATATCTTAATATATGTAACAGAAAAGCAATGAGCGAGGATGATAGCATGAAGACACTACCTGCCGGGCCATGGCACGAGCGCCACGCGAAAATGGGTGCATACGGCGCCTGGCGCATGCCTCTGTGGTATGAAGGGGTCACCCCCGAGCACCGGGCGGTGCGCGAGGGCGTGGGCGTCTTTGACGTTTCCCACATGGGCGAGATCTTCGTCTCCGGCGAAGACGCCCTCGCCTTTCTACAATGGACGACCACCAACGATATCGCCAAGCCGCCGCCGGTGTCCGGGACCTACACTCTGGTCCTCAACGAACGCGGCGCCATCAAGGACGAGACGCTCGTCTACAACATGGGGTCACAGACGTACATGATGGTCTGCGACGC
>JAHKLV010000030.1 GCA_020854925.1 Candidatus Methanofastidiosia archaeon
CACCCCCGAGCACCGGGCGGTGCGCGAGGGCGTGGGCGTCTTTGACGTTTCCCACATGGGCGAGATCTTCGTCTCCGGTAAAGACGCCCTCGCCTTTCTCCAATGGACGACCACCAACGATATCGCCAAGCCGCCGCCGGTGTCCGGGACCTACACCCTGGTCCTCAACGAACGCGGCGCCATCAAGGACGAGACGCTCGTCTACAACATGGGGTCACAGACGTACATGATGGTCTGCGACGCGGTGGCCGTGGAAAAGATAGAGGCGCACCTGCGTACCGTCCTGGCCACCATGCGACTTTTTGGTGCGCCTGACGTATCCATCGAGAACAGGACCGACGCGCTGTGCCTCTACTCCGTCCAGGGGCCGCGGGCAGCCGATGTGTGCAACGACCTGCTCGGCATCGACCTGGGTGGCATGTGGTGGTTCCAGGCACGGGAGCACGACTATGGCGGCACGCCGCTTGTCGTCTCCAAGTCGGGGTACACGGGGGAGAACGGATTCGAGATCTTTTTTGACCATACATACGGAGGCGGGTCGCATGCCGAGCGCCTCTGGGAGGACATCATGAAGACCGGGGCCCCGTATGGCATCCAGCCCTGCGGGCTCGGTGCCCGGGACAGCCTGCGCATCGAGGCGGGATACACGCTCTACGGGGAAGATACAAAAGAGCTTATGGCGCTTTCGGCGCCGGTGGACCGCGTGACGCCCCTTGAGGCAGGCCTCACCTTTGCGGTGGACATGGAAAAGGCGTTTATCGGCAGGGATGCGCTCCTTGCCCAGGAGGAGCAGGGCATTCCAACCACGCTCGTGCACCTTGTCCTCGACGACCCCGTCATCCCGCGGGAAGGGGACACGCTCTACGCGGGTGAACGGGCGGTGGGCGCCGTCACCAGCGGGACAAAGTCGCCCCTCATCCACAAGGCCATCGCCATGGGGTACGTGGAAAGCGGCGCGTCTGACGAGGAGTTGCACGTTGAGGTGCGCGGCAGGCGCCTCGCGTGCCGGCGGGTCACACCACCTTTTTATAACCACAAGCTCTACGGAGCATACAGGGAATGATACCATGAATGCAGGAGAGTATGAAATACGCGACGACGTGCACTACACGAAGGAGCATGAATGGCTGAGGAAAACACAAGGTGGATGGGAGATAGGCGTTACCGCGTACGCATCGTCCGAGATGGGGGACGTGGCCTTTGTGGCACTGCCACCTGTTGGCAAGGCGGTACCTGCGGGCGACATCCTCGTGGAGATAGAATCCGTAAAGGCGGTATCGGAAATCCGCGCGCCGTGCGACTGCACCGTCTCGGCGGTCCAGGATGTGCTTGAAGACGAGCCGGAGCGACTCAACGAGGCGCCGTGCGATACATGGATAGTCCGGTTCGCCGGCGAGCCTGACCCCTCGACACTCATGGACGCCGACGGATACGCCGCGTACCTTGGGACGCTTGCCGACTAGGCTGGTGACCCCATGCCCCATGTTTCCCATCCGCTCATTCGAGAGGGTGCTGTCGAGAGCCGCGCCTACCAGGAAAAGATCCTCGCATCCATTGCCGGCAGGCACGCCCTCGTGGTGCTCCCCACCGGACTGGGAAAAACTATTGTGGCCGCGCTGCTTGCGGCCCACGTCCTCTCCCACTCATCAGGGCGGGTCCTCTTTCTTGCGCCGACGAAACCACTCGTGCTCCAGCATGCGGAAACGCTTCGTTCGGTCATGCGCCTTGAGTCCGATGACATCGCCGTCTTTACCGGTGCCACGCCCCCCGGGCGCCGTGCCGAGGGATACGGCTCTGCGCGCCTTGTGTGTGCCACCCCCCAGGTGGTGGAAAACGACCTCGTCTCGCGCAGGCTTTCCCTTGCAGGTGTGTCGCTGCTTGTCATCGACGAGGCGCACCGCGCCACCGGCGACTACGCATACGTCTACATAGCCTCTCGCTACCACCAGGACGAGCCGAAAGGGCAGCTTTTAGGTATAACGGCATCCCCGGGACACGACCGCAAGCGGGTCCGGGAGGTCATGGACAACCTCGGGGTCGAAGTGTTCCACATTGAGGATGAGTCCTCACCGGACGTATCGCCCTATGTGCAGGAGGTGGAGGTAACCTGGGTCCAGGTGGCGTTTCCCCCTCCTCTCGAGCATGCGCGTTCAGCGCTTCGGGCGGTGTACGATGACAAGGTCACCACCCTCCTCAAGCTTCGCCTCACCACGAAGCCACGACAATACATCACCAAGCGCGACATCCTCGACATGGGCGAACAACTCAGAAAACGCATCACCCAATCCTCCCGCCCCAGTGGCGAGCTCTTCGCCGGGCTTAAGGCGCAGGCGGCTGCGCTCAAGGTCTCCCACGCGCTCGAGCTCCTTGAGACACAGGGGCCTCAGGCCATGACCTCGTATTTCGAGAAGATGCGCTCGCAGCGCTCAAAGTCGGCAAAGGAGCTCCTTGAAGACCCGCGCATCATCGAGGCGCAAGCCCATGCCGCCAAGCATGACGCCCTCCATCCAAAAATCGACGCCATGAAGGAGATCCTCTCCCGGCTGGGCGACGGGCAAAAAGCCATCGTCTTCTCTCAATTCAGGGACACGACGCGCCTCATCATCGAAGAGCTTGCCGCATGCCCCGCCGTGAAGGCGGTGCGATTCGTCGGGCAGTCATCACGGGAAAACGACGAGGGGTTGAGCCAAAAGCAACAAAAGGAGCTTCTTGACGCCTTCAGGAGAGGGGACTACAACGTCCTCGTGGCAACGTCTGTGGCGGAGGAAGGGCTCGATATACCAAGTGTCGACATGGTAATCTTTTTCGAACCTGTACCGTCGGAGATACGCACCATCCAGCGGCGGGGACGGACGGGAAGAAAGGCTGCGGGCGCCGTCTACGTGCTCTCCACCAAGGGCACCATGGATGAGGCGTACTACGGGGTGGCACAGGAAAAGGAACGGCGCATGAAGACGATGCTTTCGCGCATGGGCGGTCAGTCCGCGCCAGCGCCGCCCCTTTCATCCGCCGCACCGGCAAAAGGCCAGGCTCAGCTTGACACCTTCGTCTCTGACGGGCCGGCCATCGTCGTCGACCACCGGGAAAATCCCCAGATGCTCAAGCTCCTCTCGCGCAGCCTCAGGGTCGAGCCACGCCAGCTCGAAGCGGGGGACTACGTGATAGCAGGGCGCATCGGGGTGGAGCGAAAGAGCGCCGAGGACTTTGTGAGAAGCCTCTTTGAGTCCCGGCTCTTTGTCCAGCTCAAGGCGCTCAAGGCAGCCTACGAAAATCCGCTTCTCATCATCGAGGGGGAAGGCGCCCTCACGAAGCACGATGCAAACGCCTCGGCCATCAGGGCGGCCGTGGGTACCATTGCCACCGACCTCGGCATCG
Source organism: Candidatus Methanofastidiosia archaeon (assembly GCA_020854925.1). Taxonomy (GTDB): domain Archaea; phylum Methanobacteriota_B; class Thermococci; order Methanofastidiosales; family NM3; genus JAHKLV01. The sequence continues at coordinate 3,376 of JAHKLV010000030.1, forward strand.
GCATCATCATGTCATCATCCATGGAGGAGACCGCCGACTACCTTGTGCTGCTGGCAAAGCGCAGCGAGCACCGCGACCACGCCCCCCCGAAGCTGCGGGGGGACAAGCGCGAGCGCGACCTGCGCTCGCAGCAGGTCTTTGTGCTTGAAGGCCTGCCCGGCGTCTCAGCAACGCTTGCGCGACGTCTCCTCACACACTTCGGTTCAGTTGCCGCCGTACTGGCAGCGACACGCGAGGAACTCACAGCCGTGGAAGGCGTCGGCCCGGCGACAGCGGCCCGAATACGGGCCGTGCTCGACGCAGTGTACGCCACTTAATCATCAACGTGAACAATACAAAGAAAAATTGTATGTAATAATGACGGCGAAGTGAAGTCTTGATTATCTTTTCCGTCTTTCCTTGCACAAAATTGCGTTTGCAGTGGAAACGAAGCTTTGAGATAAATTTCATGTCATTACTGGTACCCATATTTCAGAAGTGGTTCATTTATTAACTCATTTCTTATTACCTAAAAATGAATTATTAACCGGTTGAAAATTGTCGGATGAATACATTCATAAAATCGATGTATGTACTACCATATCAGAAATAAAATGCCTGATGCCTTTCAGGTAAAAAAGATACGCAATATATCCATTTGAATACG
>JAHKLV010000217.1 GCA_020854925.1 Candidatus Methanofastidiosia archaeon
ACGGCCAGGACGTTCGTGAAGAGCTCATCGGTGCCTTTGAGCATTTAGAGTACGTGGTTGAGAACTATCTTGACGCAATAATAGGGTACGTATCCTACGACCTGAGTGAGATTTTGGTTCGCCAGTCAACGTACTCCGATATACTGATACGCGATTGCAATCCGTACTGTATCTAACCTTATAGATTATATGAAGTGAGAAGATGGCCTTAGAAAAACAACGCAACGCCATGATGGCGCTACTCATCATTTGCTGCATACTATGTAGCGGTTGCATTACAGACGATGGCAATGACGAGACAGAGACCTCACCTTCCACAGTTGCACCAACCACTGCGGCCCCAACGACACTCCCACCAACAACGATGCCACCTAACGTGGACACTACACCCATACTCTTCTCTGAACTCCAGGCAGAACGGGATGTACTTCTGTTGGAATATGAATCAAAGGGGTGGGAAGTGCAGGAAATGCTCGACGAGATGCAGGAAATGGTGGAAGAGAAAAATCCGGATTATGCGGAAATGATGGATGTGCATGCCGAGTTCAAAGAAACGATGACGGAATACCTTTCAGCACAGATTGGTTATTACCATGATTCGATACTGCTCGAGCACACGACCCCAACTGAAGGTGATCTGCTTATCCTAAAGAAGGAGACGCTCCCATTTGTACGCCCAGGAGGGAAGGTATATACCTTTGGCGAGCTAAACATGGTAGGGGGAAGCTACAATTATCTTATCGATAATCAAATCAAGCGGCTAATCCAGAAAGGAATCGAGGGGCATGATGTCCGCGAGGAGCTCATCGATGCGTTCAATCGGCTGAAGGAGTTCCTCCCCGGGTACTATGATATGTGGATTGGATACGTATACTATTACCTTGGCAGTGGATTGTTCCGCCAGTCGCTCTACTCAGATATTCTCATACGCGACTGCAATCCATACTGCATATAACATTCATACGTATAAAAGAGGGACATTACTTTGTACCGGAAGGAACGTATAGCATGTGGACCGCACGCCCAGCAGACTCTTCATGGTGCAAAGACAACGTGAGGGATGTGGTCAGCGACGTTAAGGCGCTAAACAAAATCGCCGTTTGGATTCCTGTGGAAAATGATAATTCTCCCGAGCAGGGAGTGTACGAACGTAGTTTTACCAAGATGGATAATTGCGAATCCCACATCGACTTCACCACTATAGCACCACAACCCCATTATTATCAAGTAACAATTACTTCACCGCCAGATGGCTATAGGCCGGGTGGCATGACCTACAACGATTTGAAAGCCTTCAAGGCCAGCTGCAAGTCGCGGGGCTGGGGCGTTGAGTTCGAATGTGACACGGCAGCTGGCGGAACAGATGAAAACTGTGGCTGCGTGACAGGTGTACCATGTGTTAAGCGGGCCGCCAACTACTACTGCGCCGCCGATGCCGAAGGGCCGTTCACATACATCCACCATAATATGAGCACAGAGAGAGGGCATATAACGTGGTAAAAGCCTATCATACTGTCACGCCTTGCCCTGCCGCCGGATACACCACCTGTTAGGGAACATCTATTTAACGTTCCCTTTTCCTTTTATTTATGATATGGAAAAGAAGGCGCAGACAGGATGAGGAGACCCTATTTATTCGGAATCGTTGCGATGATGCTCGTGGCAGGCATCGCCGTCGCGGCATACGGGCACGAGGACACGACGGACCGCTGCTCGGCAGGCGTATCGAGCCTCGGATGGAACGGTGAGTACTGGCTGATAAGCGGATTTCGTGCGCTCGTGACCTACGACGGCGAAACGTTCACGGAGATAGATGGGCCATGGGGCACGGAGGACTTCGACTTCGAGAACTCCGAGATATCGTTCTCCCTCTTGAATATGGGCGGGACCCTTGAGGAATATGCCTTCGTGAAAGAGGGCGTGGGCGCGGTACAGGGATGGTTCGGCGGCCACTGGCTGCTCACCAGTACCGAATGGATTGCCTCATTTGACGGGGCGGAGTATGCAGTCACTTCGCTGCATACCCCGCTGACGACAACGATGACCTGCGGCGACGCGTACTGCCTGGCGATAGGGTTCAGCTACCCGGGACAGGCTGCCAATCCTGTCCTGGTGCGCTACGAGGGGGCGGAACTCTCAACGGATATGTTCACCGTGCTCTATGACCAGATGACCGAGGAGGGGGTCGCCGCCATGCCTATTGCCCTGGCGAAGGGCGACGGTGGTAACTGGTATATCGCGGCGTATGAGTACCTTCAGGACGAGGACGGCTCTTTCGGCGGCACCGCCCTGGAGCTTCTAACATATGGTGGAACGACGTTTGAGAAGGTCACTGACATGCCCGAAAAATTCTATGCACGTTCCATGGGTTACAACGGCGAGTATTTGTTGCTCACAGACTCCCAGCGACTGCTCAGGTACGAGGACGGCGGATTCACGGACGTGACCGACGGCATCGATGTCACGTGGAATCCAATCAAATGGGGTAACGACATCGTTTGGGCGGATGGGCACTGGATGATCAACATGGGAGGACATCTCCTCACCTACGACGGCGAGACGTTCACCGAGCTTATGTCGGGCGTGGCGAAGATCGTCTGGAACGGCGAGTACTGGCTGCTGATCGACAGCGACTCGTCGCTGCTGCGATACGACGGCGAGTCCTTCACGGACCTCACGTACGCGTTCCGGGACACGGGGAAGTCCCCAGGCCGTCCCGCATGGCACTACCTCGTCCCGGCGCTGGTCGTGCTGGCAATCGCCGCCCTCGCATACGCCAGGGAAAGGGGCTGAGCCTGACGCGCAATGCCCACATGGCATGCCGATCCGCGATGCAGGCTAAATCAGGGCGGGGGTGATGTAGAGAAACAAGTGTCGCCGCATATACGTCCCCCCAAACACCGCAGGAATACACAGTCCACATGAAGAGGCCGAAGATTGCCTCGGGCAAGGGGGAGCATAGGCTGTTTTGCGAATGCTGATGATAGAAAAAGGGAAAGAAAAAAAGGGGTAAGGACGTCCCCCCGCAGAGAGCACAACCCCTACAGTTCGAGAAAGTCCCGTGGAGCCGTGGTGAGAATCTCAATACCTTTTTTCGTGATAAGCAC